>CALEIL010000017.1 GCA_937876435.1 uncultured Bacteroidota bacterium | reverse complement strand
TTGTGGACATCCCGAGCAAACCTGCAGCGATCATCCATATCATTGCTCCGGGGCCTCCCATGGCTATGGCAATGGAAACGCCCGCAATATTTCCCAGTCCTACCGTCGCAGATAAAGCTGCAGTAAGGGCCTGGAAGTGAGTGACCTCCCCGTGGACTTTTGTTTTTTTGGACCGGTTTGTTCCTGGTTTTTCTTTGCTGGAAGTCTCTTCGGCCACCGTTTCGGAATTTACATCCAAAGCATCGTATTTGCCTCTGGTGGCATTGATGGCCACATCAACCAGGCGGACGTTGGCAAATCGGAAATATATGGTGAAGAATATACCACCTAAAATTAGAATCATTACTACCCCTGGTACCTGAAATTCCCCGAGGGAAATGGGGTAAAATACCAGCCAATAGATAAAATCAGCGATGGGTTTGAAGGCATTTTCGATTCTCTGATCGATGGGAATGACGTTATTTTGAGCTAGTAATAAGTTGGGTAGTGCAATGAAAATTAAGGTCAGTAATTTATTAAAATACATGTATGAGAAAAAAATTTGATAATTTCTGAAGCGCGCAATATCTTAAAAATATGGCCCCAAGCCAAATCCTGAACGCATTTATTAAAAAAAGCCAGGCATTGATTTTGCTTGATTTCTAAAGATATTAATACATTATAATCGGATGTAACGCAACTTCAGAGGGAGAAGGGGCATCATGTTCACTTGGATTTATCCAGTTAAAAAAAGGGGGTTGAGGTATACCCGACACGCTTGAATTTGACCGGTATCTATGGGGAAAAATGGCCACTATCTTCATCAGGAAGCCTCGACGTAACCCCGGCTATGCCTGCGTTTTCTTCTTCGATATTGACCCTTTTTCCCTGCATATCTAACCGGTCAATCCAAAACGTCCCGGGTATATAATATCTGGTTGGAATACATTTTCGTCATCGAGGTGGACATCGAATGGGGCAACGATTACTTTTCCTATGTCATTTTGATCCAAAAAATTATAGATTAAATAGCATAACTTAATTAGTAATTTTTGATGCCCGTATGTGGGTGCCGGTGACATGACAAGTTGATTTTCGATAAGCTGTGCCAGGGTCCCTTCCAGAAGTGCATCGTACACTTCCCTGATCGTTCGCGGTGGTTTTGTAGTCGCTGAAATTTCCATACCAAGCCGTATTATTCCAATTAAATTGCTCAACGTAATATGTTAAGGTTTAGTTTCGGTATGTATGAGAAAATTCGCTGACACATCCATTCGTGGAGATAATAACCAATAGATAGCACGCGCAGATCTCTTAACACCACAGATTTACTATTTCCTTGAATGGTCCGGATTGCCGAGTTGATACCCGACGCTAAACCACAACTTTACGGGGTTGTAATCTTCATAGGTTTCCGAAAGGATCGGATAAGATGTTTCACCTCCGGCAATTGTTCGTCCTGAAAATAATGCCCGATCAATTTTTTTCCATTGCCACAAACGATAATTCAATCCAATTATATACTTTCCAAATTGATAGCTTAAACCAGGATTGATTTCCAGCGAATAAAATTCGAACATCCAACTTGGATAATTTCCTGAAAATGCCTTATGGGTACTAAAGGATGACCTGACACCAAGATTAATTCCCAGATTTTCAATTGGTGCAAATAATATACTCATAGGAATCGCAACCTGCTGAATCCAATAATTATCTGATTTTACGAAAATTTCAGAGCAATATTCTCCAGTTATATTATAACAATGATCTATTGGTCTATAAAACGTTAAATGCTCAAAACTATAACCTAAGCCAACACCGACCTCAAAAACTCTTCCTATGTGGAATATTCTCTTATTGATATCGATCCCATATTGCCAGGTGCCCCAGGTTTCCGGGCTTCTATTCAAATATCTTTGCTTTGCGATTTCCGAATATCCAAACAACCGTTTATCGTGGTGTGCTACTGCAAATTGAGCAGAAATCGTCGCATCATCCCAGAAAGATTGGGCCTGGGATGTGTAGGTCAGTATTAAAGCTAAGATAGTTAGACTATAATTTTTCATAGTTCAATATTTTCTATTTGACCACCATAAATCGTTTCCATACAATGGACTCCTTGTAATCAATCCGTACAAAATACATCCCTGCTCTTAAGTCCGCAACCTGAAATACATCACGATCTCCTTCCATATGGTCAGACTGTTTTACCAATCGTCCATTTCGGTCGATAATCGTTACCTGAAAATTACCCCCCTCATATCCTTCATTCCAGTCAATGCGTACCTCATTATGAGCCAGTGTAGGATAAAGACTGATATTTACATTTTCCACTGATTACACCCTAATAGACCCTGACAGTAGTAAAATCGTCAGTCAATTGCTGTATTTGTGTTTTCATTAACATTTCCCGAGCAATTGCAGGTAGACTTCCACATTGAAGTGATATGCTATTAGAATCTCAAACCTGAACTATTCACCACAACTATTAGTATTTGAAATGTGAGATTGACAACTACTTCATAGCCAGCCATTTTTGAGAAATTTCATTTTCAAAAATGGAAGTTGTTTGAATTAAATTCATCCATCTCCTGCGTTGCGAAAGCCTTGAAATAGTCTACTAATCCTACTGCTTCCGACGTCTTGGATCTGAATAAATTTAATTTCATGAATAATCCAGGCTAAAAGACTATATACCCACAGTAAAATAACATGCCAGTGCAGCATCCCATATTAAATGTGCACGAAGCCGCTTCCACATACTATGATTCCAAAAATAATTATCTATATTTAAAACAAAATTTATGTTGAAATTAAAAGATTTTAGAGAATTAGGAACCTCAATCGACCCGGATCTGCTTAAATTGATTTTAGGGGGATATGGTAGCTGTGGATTTATAGATCCAAGTGGTTATACACAATGTGATCTTTCGCAGGCTGAAGCACTACATTTCTATGATGCTTTTGGACCTGGTTCTGGGGCACACTGGTGTTGTGAAAGTTTCTTTTCAAATGGGGGACCTGCTACTCATTGTTAATATGATTTGCAAATTTCAACCCACTATATGCTATTTTATAGTGGGTTGAAATTAGTAAAAAAATGATGACCAGAATAGAGACAATTAATATGCTTCATCATTGTATGAACTAAATTGAGATCTTATGTTTAAACTGTATTTTTTTGCATCATTTGTAGCATTATTTACATGTGAGTGGATCAGTTCGACTTATAAAAATGACTTGAATACATCACCATATTCTTACACGACAATTTTAAAGGACGTCGATTACACTAATGGATTTGAACTGGAGAATGGTATTAAAATGCGATCTCGATTCAAATGCCCAATTTATTATGTAGATTCTCTCGGCTTTGTTGAGGAAATTTGTCCTGATAATGGAACGAACGATACATTTTCCATCTACCATACCCAGGACCAATTGGAAATAGTCCATTCCATCCGGGGATTGAATTTTTTTTATTACC
>CALEIL010000016.1 GCA_937876435.1 uncultured Bacteroidota bacterium | reverse complement strand
GGGATGCGGGAGTCGGGAGTCGGGATTCGGGATTCGGGAGTCGGGAGTCGGGAGTCGGGAGTCGGGAATCGGGATCCGGGATTCGGGAGTCAAGCACTCCATCCCCACACTTTCACAACAGCCAGTAGCCGACGGTCAATAGCCAACAACCATTAGCCCCATTCTACAGATTTTGCCTGTTCAGTTCTTTCACCGCGTGATCGCAAGCTCTGGCTGTAAAGGCCATATAGGTCAATGAGGGATTCTGACAGGCAGAGGAAGTCATAAAAGAACCATCGGTGATGAAGACGTTTGTGGCTTCGTGCATTTGATTCCACCGATTAAGCACTGATGTTTTTGGATCGCTCCCCATACGGGCGGTGCCCATTTCATGGATGCAATGTCCCGGAGGAGGCATATCGTCATATCCGCTGACATTTTTCCCGCCGGCAGCTTCCAGCATATCGATGGCACTTTGTTGCATATCCTTGCGCATGGCCATCTCATTTTCTTTAAACTCGCAATCAATATCCAGCGTCGGAAGTCCCCATTTATCGGTTTTATCGAAATTGAGGCTGACTTTGTTTTCATAATACGGAAGATGTTCGCCCCAGGATCCGATTCCCATTCCCCACTGACCGGGTACCGTATTGGACTCTTTGAATTCTACCCCTATACCGGCGTCCCCCCCTATTCCGCGACCTCTGTTGCTACTGCCCTGATATCCGAATCCCCGAACGTAATCACTTCGCATGGTATCCCGGCTTATATTCCGGAATCGTGGGATGTAAATTCCGTTGGGTCTTCGCCCGTAGAAGTACTTATCTTCGAATCCATCGAAGCGACATCTCGCCCCTACTCCATAATGATGATCCATCAGATTGTGCCCCACCTGTTCGCTGGTATTGCCAAAACCATTGGGGAAGGCGTCGGAGGTGCTGTGAAGCAAAATCCAGCTAGTGCCGAGTGTGGAGGCATTCAGGAAGATAACTTTGGCGTAGTATTCCTGCGTTTCATTGGTCTCGGCATCGAGAATCCTTACCCCTGTAGCCTTTTTGGTATCCTTATCGTACAGTACTTCCGTGACTATGGAAAATGGCCTTAAGGTCAGATTCCCGGTCCGCTGAGCTGCCGGCAGGGTGGCTGAATTGCTGGAGAAATACCCCCCGAATGGGCATCCGCGGGCGCAAAGATTCCGGAACTGGCAGGGTCCTCTGCCTTCCAGGCCTTCTGTGTGATTGGCTACCCTTCCAATGGTAATCACCCGGCCACCGAATCGTTCCCTGACCCTGTCCGCTACGTGTTTTTCGACGCAGGTCATATCCATAGCCGGCATAAAATGACTGTCGGGTAATTGTGGCAGGTTTTCACTGCGTCCGGAAATGCCTACAAATTTCTCCACGTAAGTATACCAGTCCTTGATGTCATTGTATCTGACAGGCCAATCCACGCCGTGGCCATCCTGCGCGTTGGCTTCAAAATCAATATCAGACCAGCGGTAAACCTGGCGACCCCACATCAGCGACCTTCCACCTACGTGATATCCCCGGAGCCAATTGAATGGTTTGACTTCGTTGTATGGATTTTCTTTATCATTGACCCAAAAATGTTGAGTGGCTTCATCAAATGCATAACACCGGCTTTGAATTTCATAATTGGATTGTACTTCCAGCGTGTTCCGTCCCCTGTGGTGCAACTCCCAGGGTTTTTTGGTGGCTGTAGTGTAATCTTTGATGTGCTCTACGTTTCGTCCTCTTTCCAGCACGATGGTCTTGAGACCTTTCTCGCACAATTCTTTAGCGGCCCATCCGCCGCTTATACCGGAGCCCACTACGATGGCATCATAGGTATTTTCCTGTCGTGCTTGTATATTGATATTCATTGGATAAAGTTTTTTTGAGGTGGAGATTGTACTTTGAGATCAGGCCCACGCTTTCTGGCCTGGTTTCAGATCGAGGCATCCTTCATATCTGCCTGGTATTTCGACATATTCCAAAGCCTCTGTCATCCCCGCTTCCGAGGCAAAGTATCCAAATAGAGTAAGTTCCTTGATAATTTTGTATCCTTCAAAATCCTGCTGCTGCCTTCCATCATTCCCTCCGTACACCATCGCGTCGATTTCACCAATCTTTCGAGTCTGATCTTCCATGGACATACCCTCAAAACCGGAGAGGTTTTCCGATAAAAAACCGGTGACTTTAATCCTTGCTTCCCGGGGGTAACAATCTTCCAGCATGGTAATGGCAAAGCCTCCTGTATTGACCGCCGCAGCACCAGGCGTATCGGTCTGGGGTATGATGATCTCGCCGATGCGATTGAGCATTTCGGCATCTTTATCATTGAAAATTCCAGGCTGTCTTTTATCACCGGTCTGGCAACCCTGCTGAAATACCAGCAAAGTGGAGGCACTCATACTGGCTCCGAATATGACCGCTACTTTTTTCATTGCCTGTCGTCGATTCATAATTATATTTTTTATATTTTAGCTGCAACGACCAGGTTTCCCGGTCCGATTTACTGCAGAGGGGCCATGTAAAGACAACTTACCCTTTATTATGTGCCTTAATGTAAGGATTTTTTCCAAATCGTGACTATGTAGCCTGTAAATTATGGCTAAACGAGAAAATCAAAAACCTTTTGCAAGAAAATAGCTCTAACTTTAGCAGAATAAATTATATTCAAACACTATGAAAAAAGTCTTCCTCCCTACTGATTTTTCTGAGAACGCCCGGCAGAGTTTGGATTATGCCGCCCGGCTGTTTGCGAACGAGCCCGTCGAATTTATTATCATCCACACCTATGATAACCCACCGACACCAGCTCATGTCACCAGTACAAAATTAGCTGAAACCATTGAGGCAGACAGCATATATGATTTAGAAAAAGAAAAAAGACATTTGCAGGGCGTTCTTGAGAATTCCGAATCCACCATTACGATCCTAAGCAGGAAAGGCGCTTTATCCTCTGTTCTCAAACAAGCGGGTGAAAACAGATCGGTTGATCTGATCATTATGAGCCCGAGAGGAGCCGGAAGAAATGCGGGTTTTGGATCCAATACGCTGGCGGTTATGAGAAATTCAGAAATCCCCGTATTGGTCATCATGGAGGACAAGCATTTCTACCCATTCAGTAAAATTTTGTTCGCTGCTGATCTGGTAGGATATTCCCGGGATACGCTTTTGTTCCCATTGGATTTCTTTGTTCATCAATTCAATTCTACCATCGAAGTGGTCCATTTTGGCTCAGAGGATACCGAAGAGAAATCAAAAGTCATGGAGGATCTGGTTGCCATATTTGGGGAGGAAAGATGCCACGTGGAGTATATCAATGAAGAAAACGTACTGGACGGACTCAACAAAACCATTGAAACTCATGTTCCCGATCTTCTCGTCCTGGTCAACAGGCACAGGTGGTTCTTCTCCAAGTTGTTTATCAAATCTGTCACAAGGAATATGATCGTAGATTCTCCGATCCCCATATTGATCCTTCACGATAAGGCGTAATGCCGGAACCGGGAGTTCTCTATCCCAGGGTGGGCTGGGTATAGCCTATGTTATACCAAGGAGGAAAGCCGAAGAGTTGTCAAAAAGGATGATATGTATTTAGATTTTGGTGCACTAAAAAGTCTCCAGACTAAACAATTTTCCCTGATCGGCAAAATGCCCCGGTCTTTCGTGTTGCAGTAATTTTCGCTTGATGTTTTTTCCATAGGCATAACCCGTAAGTCTCCCATTTTTACCAATGACGCGATGGCATGGGATCACGATCACAAGTGGATTGTGGGCAGATGCATTTCCTACTGCGCGTGCCCATTTGGGTTTCTGTAAAAACTGGGCTATATCGCTATAGGTCCTGGTCTTACCGTAAGGGATAGAGGATAGAACCCGCCATATTCTAACGTAAAATTCCGGATGACCGCGGAAATCAAACGGGATGATAAAATCCTTCAAATTGCCCGCGAAATATTCGTTTAACTGGTCCACGACGGGATCGAGTGCAGAATCATGACCTATCTTTTCCCCCGGAGTATAATCGCCGGTTACGATCTGCAGACTTCGGAGTCCTTTATCGCTGCCCTCCAATCGGATAAGTCCGACTGGCGATGATATGATGCCCTGACTGATCATGCTTTAAATTTAATAAAAAAATAATATATAAAGGCCGGAGAAGAAAATTATTTTGAAGAGGGCAGGACCACAAAAAGATCAGGATAGACGTGAAAAGAAAAGGAGTCACGAAAAATTTTTCGCAACTCCTTGAACTTTTGTGGTACCTCCAGGAATCGAACCAGGGACACCAGGATTTTC
>CALEIL010000015.1 GCA_937876435.1 uncultured Bacteroidota bacterium | reverse complement strand
TCAAAAAAGATGAAGAAAAACATGATATGTATTTAGATTTTCGTGCACTAGCCTCAAACCGATTTATTTATGGCCACTCACGAGATTGAGTCCGACGAGGGACGATATCAGGGTAAACAGAAAAAACAAACGCCAGAAACTAGCCTGTTCCCCGAAAAAGAAAATTCCCATCAGTGCGGTACCCACTGCTCCTATTCCCGCGAAAACAGCGTAGGATGTTCCCATGGGTATCTGTTTGGAAGCCACGATCAAAAGAAACATACTTAGGATCAGAGATATAGCAAACGATATGTACCATAGAATTTTCTCTTTTCCTACGGCTTGATCCGCCATCGAAAGACTGGTCGTAAATCCCACTTCAAAAAGACCGGCCAGGATCAGGTAAATCCACGAAACCATATTTTACTTTTTTGAACAGAGTACTGTTTCTTACCAAAAAAAACAGCCATCGCATGTCTCCATGGATGACTGTCCTTATCATGAATCTCAGAAATTTTTCCTATTTGGATTTTTGAATTTTTGTCATACGAAGGTATGGCTTGATGGTTCTGTAACCAGGGAATCGTTTTTCAGCTTCCTCATTGGACACAGATCCACCTATGACCACTTCGTCTCCTTCCACCCAGTTGGCTGGTGTAGAAACCTGCTCATATTGAGTCAACTGAAGACTGTCGATAACCCGCAGGATTTCGTCAAAGTTACGCCCGGTAGAGGGAGGATAAGTGAGCGTCAATTTGACTTTTTTATCCGGTCCGATCACAAATACAGAGCGCACCGTATTTTTGCTGTCCGCATTGGGATGAATCATGTCGTACAACATGGCTACTTCCCGATTTTCATCTGCGATAATAGGATAATCGACGGTTGTGCTTTGAGTTTCATTAATATCCTTGATCCATTCGAGATGGGAGTCAACAGGGTCTACTGATATCGCCAGGATTTTGGTATTTCGATCATCAAATTTGTCCTTGATGCGGGACATATATCCCAACTCCGTAGTGCATACCGGAGTGAAATCTGAGGGGTGAGAAAATAAAATGCCCCAGGAATCCCCCAGCCATTCATGAAAGTTAATTTCGCCTTGTGTAGTTTGAGCAGTGAAATCGGGTGCTGTATCTCCCAATCTTAATGTTGCCATAGCTTAGTATTTTTATTTTAGTGAAAAATTATTGTGTATAGTAAAGATCAACCAAGGTAAAAAAAATATGTTTAGGCACTTAACAAAATTAATATTAATTGCAGTTCGATGCCCGTTTGGTTTGACCAAATATATGAAAAACGATATAAATCATTTCTAAAGGAGGCTATTACAAATAATCCAGAAGCAGCATACTGGCCGCCTCTGTGATGGACGTGCCGGGGCCAAAAATGTAAAAAACCCCGGCATCCTCCAGTTTTTTATAATCCTGCTCGGGGATGACTCCTCCGAGGATGACTTTGATATCCCCTCCCCCCACTCGGTCCAGTGCCTGGATAACCTCGGGCACCATCGTATCGTGAGCACCCGCCAGCGATGATATTCCCAGAAAATGGACATCGTTTTCAATGGCCTGTTTGGCTGCTTCTTCCGAAGTCATAAACAACGGTCCGATATCCACATCAAATCCGATATCAGCAAATCCGGAAGCAATGATCCGGGCCCCCCGATCGTGACCATCCTGTCCGAGTTTGACGATCAATATTCTGGGTCGTCTTCCTTTCCGGTTTTCAAATTCCTGGCACAATCGCTGGGCTTTTTGATAATCGTCGTTTTGCTTCATTTGATGTCCGTAAATTTGTTGAACGAGTCCGTATTCTGCTTCATATCTGCCAAAAACCTCCTCCAGAGCGGAAGAGATCTCGCCTAGAGTCGCCCGGGATCTGGCAGCATTCAATGATAGTTCCAGAAGATTGTCACTGGAAGCGGCCCCAGCACTCAATCTCATCAAAGCCTCCTGAACTGCGTTCTCATCCCTGGCAGATTTGAGCTTCTGTAGTTTGTCCAATTGGCTTTGGCACACCATTTTGTTGTCGATTATCCGAACCTCCGGGGAGGATTCGGAACCGGATCGGCGGAATACATTGACTCCCACCATTTCAACCTCTCCCAGTTCGATTCCGGCTTGTTTTCTCGCCGCCGCTTCCTCGATCAGCCTTTTGGGCAAACCTGAGGAGATCGCTTTGGTCATTCCTCCCAGCTCTTCTATTTCATTCAAGTGGATCAAGGCCTGTTCATAAATTTTCCCGGTCAGTCCTTCAATATACAGGGAGCCGGCCCAGGGATCGATCACCCGGGTCAGTCCGGATTCCTTCTGCAGATACAACTGAGTCTCCCGGGCCAGAGCGGCTGAATGATCTGAGGGCAGTGCCAAAGCCTCGTCATAGGAATTGGTGTGAAGGGACTGGGTCCCACCAAAAACAGCAGCCATGCCTTCCAGGGTCGTACGCGTGAGATTGTTCCAGGGTTGCTGAGCGGTCAGACTCCACCCACTGGTCTGGGAATGGGTCCGCAACCGCTTACTGAATTCGTGATCTGGATGGAAAGCGGTAATCTGGTCATGCCACAATTTGCGTGCAGCCCTCATCTTGGCTATTTCCGTAAAAAACTGCGTCCCGATGCCCCAGAAAAATGAAATCCTGGGAGCGAAATCATCGATATCCAACCCGGCGCGGATACCAGCTCTGACATACTCGAGGCCATCAGCGATGGTATACCCCACCTCCAGGCTGGCTGGTGCTCCGGCTTCATGCATATGATATCCGCTAACCGATATGGAATTGAACCGGGGCATGTACTGGCTGGTATACCTCATAATGTCAGAGACAATCCGCATCGAAGGTTCCGGTGGATAGATATAGGTATTCCGAACCAGAAACTCTTTCAGTATATCATTTTGGATGGTCCCGGTCAATCGGTGAGGGGCAACTCCCTGTTCTTCCGCGGCGATAATATAAAACGCCATGATGGGAATGACAGCTCCATTCATCGTCATCGAAACCGACATTTTATCCAGTGGAATTCCGGCAAAAAGAACCTTCATATCTTCTACCGAATCGATGGCCACCCCAGCCTTTCCCACATCACCCCTTACGAGAGGATGATCCGAATCGTAGCCCCTGTGGGTCGGCAGATCAAATGCGACCGACAATCCTTTCTGGCCGGCTTCCAGGTTGGTTCGGTAAAAGGCATTGCTTTCTTCGGCGGTTGAGAATCCGGAGTATTGGCGGATCGTCCACGGGCGACCAACGTACATGCTTGCGTACGGACCTCTCGTATACGGAGGTAGTCCTGCCTGTCCGGTCTCCCACTGTTCTAGCGTATCTGTCATAGTTTCATTGTGTGGATTAATCGTTCCGAATGAGAACGTCATACAGGTGTAAGATATGATTTCTGGATGGATTTTCAAGCCATGACAAGATCCCAATGGCAGATTCCCGCGGTGCCCAACATTGGTGTCCGGAAATATGCTGATTGGACAGAGAAAATGACCGAAGGTGGGTAAATCAATCCGACGGCTACACGGGCTATGAAATCAGAATATCTCCCCAAATTCAACCTTGAATTGCATGCCTTGCATTATCTTCGCACCCTATATGGTCAATTTTGAAAAATTTGAATTGGAGAACGGCTTGAAAGTGATCCTGCATCAGGATGCAGATTCGACGATAGTCGCGGTCAACGTTCTGTATCGGCTGGGGGCCAAAAACGAGCAGGAAGATCACACGGGTCTGACACATTTGTTCGAACACATGATGTTTACGGGCACCAAAGCGGTCCCCGACATCGATACCTTACTCCAGGATGCCGGGGGAGAAAACAACGCATTTACCAACGCGGATTACACGAATTATTATTCCTACGCTCCTACGGGAAATCTCGAACTTCTACTGGCTATCGAAGCAGACAGGATGCAAAACCTGGATATTACCCCGGAAAAATTCAATATTCAGAAAAGTGTAGTAATTGAAGAGTTTTACGAGACCTGCCTCAATCAACCCTACGGAGACGTATGGCACCTCATTTCGGACATGGCCTTTCAAAATCATCACTACAATTGGCCCACCATCGGAAAAACACCCGACCACATCCAAACTTCCACCTACGAGATGATTCGGGAATTTTACCAATACTACGCCCCCAACAACGCCATTCTATCTGTGGGAGGAAATATCGACATTGCGGCTGTCAAAACCATGATACACGAGTATTTTGACCACATCCCCCGAAAATATTTCAAACTCCCTGATGCGGGATGGGAACTTCCACAGGTCACGCAGCGCCACCTGGAAGTCCAGAGGAATGTCCCCGCGACGTCAATTTATATTGGATTTCACATCCCGGAAAGAACCCATCGCGATTTTTATGCGCTCGATATGTTGACCGATTTTTATGCATACAACGACTCTTCCTTTCTGTACAAATCGTTGGTCAAGGATCAGGAAATTTTTTCCAGCGTCGATGCGTGGGTGGTGGGATCCGTGGATCCAGGACTGTTGTTATTTGAAGGAAAACTAAACGATGATATCCCCATCGACACTGCTATCCGGAAAATGGAATCAGCGATCACGGAAGGTATGGAAAAACTCTCCCCCCGAATCATCCAAAAAATCAAGAACAAAATCAAAACCAATCTGATTCAAAGCGAGGTGAATGTACTCAATAAAGTCATATCACTCGCCTACTTCGAATTGTTGGGAAATATCGACCTGATCAATACCGAGACAGAATTGTACGAAACCATCCACCAGGAAGAAATCATCGATACGTCCCGAAAATACATCGATTTTGAGATTTCCAACACATTGGTGTACACGGCGAAATAGTTTTGAATTTTGAATTCTAAATGCTGAATGCCGAATTTTGAGTCAAAATGGGCAACCCTATTCAGGGAAATGCACTATTCCAGATTGACAAAATTATTTGATATCCAACTACCAGTCGCGATCCCCAAAGGGGATCCCGCTGAAAATCGATCACCTACTCTTTTAAGATGAATTGCAATGCAGGCATTGGAATGTATGAAAAATGACTTTTCGCGTTGCACCCAATGCTGAATATTGAATTCGATGGTACTCGCGTACTATGAAAATTCAGCGGATACAAAGCTTACCTCCCTTATTTTGAGGATTTATGCGGATGCTTCAGCAAATGACCGAAATAACTTTCTTTGGTCTCCATATAATTCTTGTTGCTATCACGAACCGGGATGATCAATGGCTCCCGTCCTACCAGATGAATCGATGAGGATTGACGGATGGCTTCCACTTTCTCAGGATTATTGGTCAGCAAACGCATTTCCTTTACACCCAGGATTTCCAGCATGCGAATCGCGATATCATAATGCCGCTCATCGGGCTCAAATCCCAGGTGAACATTCGCTTCCACCGTGTCCAGGCCATCGTCCTGCAGGTTGTACGCCCGCAATTTGTTGACCAATCCAATGCCCCGACCTTCCTGCCGCAGATAGATTAGAATCCCACCTTCCTCTCCGAATCGCTTAAGCGAAACATCCAATTGCTCCCCGCATTCGCACCGAAGTGACCCAAAAGTCTCCCCGGTGATACATTCGGAATGGATGCGAACGAGGACCGGACCTTCCAGGTCAGCTTTTGTACTGACCAGGGCCAGATGCGGACTGTATATATCGTCGTGGTCTCCAAAAGCGATCACCTTAAAATCTCCGTACTGAGTAGGTATGATGGCGTCTGATAATTTTTTCATACAGTAAAGTAAAGCAATACTTAAATAAACTAATCACTAAATAAAACTGGGCAATGAATAGTTTATTTCAACGTCTCTTATTTTCAAACGTGTAGATATCCCATCTCGAAGATGAATCGTCTCCGGGCAGGAAAGGGCGTTACTTCACGGCGTCTTCATTGGCCCCCTGCATCACTTTCTCCTGACGGTTGATGGATTCCTGATGGATCGCTTTCAATACGTGATCCACAAACCGGCTGGATAGACCCATCGGACCAGCTTTCTCCATAGTTCTTTCCAGGATCTCGGTCCATCGGTCCTGCTGATAGATCGTAATGTTGTTCAATTTTTTGTACTCTCCGATCTTCTCGGCCAGATTCATGCGATCGGCAAACATCTGAAACAATTCCTTGTCGATCAAATCAATCTGAGAACGAAGATCTTCGATATTGTGCTGGATCACGGGATCATCGCCGACTTCTCTTCGAACGATGAGTTTGTCGAGGATGGTTTGTTTCAACACAGCCGGAGTCACTTGCTGGGCGGCGTCGCTCCACGCATCATCGGGAGTAGGATGGGTTTCGATCATCACCCCGTCAAAGTTCAGATTGAGTCCAGTCTGAGAAATCTGATACAAATAATCGCGGTTGCCCGCTATATGAGACGCGTCACACAAAATCTGGATCTCCGGAAATTCCTGTTTCAGCGCCAGTGGAATCTGCCACTGAGGACTGTTTCTCAACACGCTTTTGCCAAATTTGGAAAAACCCCGGTGGATCACTCCTATCCTGGTCAGTCCCACATTGAGCATGCGCTCTATGGCTCCTTTCCACAAACTGAGATCCGGATTTATTGGATTTTTGATCAGTACGGGGATGTCAGTACCTCTTAAGGCATCCGCCACCTCCTGCACCGAAAAAGGATTGACCGTGGTCCGGGCACCTATCCATATCACGTCTACGTTGGCCTTGATCGCTTCAAAAGCGTGGTCCTTGTTGGCCACCTCGGTCGTGATTTTGAATCCAAATTCGTCGCGAACCCTTTTGAGCCAGGGCAAACCTGCTGCACCGACCCCCTCAAAAGAATTGGGTCTGGTCCGGGGCTTCCAGATTCCGGCCCGGAACAAATCAACCTTTATATCATTTTCCGCCAACTGCTGGGCGGTCGCCATGACCTGCGCTTCGGTTTCAGCGCTACACGGACCCAATACCTGAATGGGCCTGGTTACATTTTCAAAAACTGGTTTAAAATTCATCTTTCAATTATTTAAGTATTTTTTTAATATCATTGGCCCGTTCCATGAGCGAATAAAACCGGTCAAAATCTTTCTTGATCAACATCGTCCTAAACTGACTGATCACGTTGATATGTTCGTCGAGTACATCCAGTACATTGTCGCGATTCTGCTCAAAAATGGGAATCCAGGTATCCGGATTACTTTTGGCCAACCGAACCGTACTCGAAAATCCACCGCCCGCCAGCTCAAATATGCGGTTTTCATTTCTTTCTTTTTCCAGCACCGTCAGAGCCAGTGCTATCGAACTAATGTGAGAAATATGGGATACGTATGCTGTATGCACATCGTGATCCGCTGAGTTGTACTCTACAACATCCATTCCAATATGTTCATAGAGATTTGTTATTTCTTCCATGACGTCCTGGTCGCTGTCTTCTACATCACAAAACACGCAGACTTTCCCTTCAAATAACCGGTGTACCGCTGCATGAGGACCGCTATACTCCGTTCCGGCCATAGGATGGGTTGGTAAATACCGCGACCTTCCCGGGTGATTCTTCACACTGGATACGATATCCTGTTTGGTACTGCCCACATCGATCACCATTTTCTGCCCGATGCGATCCAGCACCTGTGGCAGAATTTTACGAATGGTGTGAACCGGCATGGCCAGTATGATGACATCGGATTGATCCACCAGGTCTTCCATGGTGTCACATTGTTCATCGATAATGCACTTTTGACGTGCTATTTCCATGTGTTCGGCCACCTGGTCGTATCCCAATACTTTCTGTGCATATCCGGACTCCTTCAGAGATAACCCCAAAGAACCACCAATCAATCCCAAACCCGCTATTCCTATTTTCATGACATCACGTTTCCAGATTGAATCAAATCGAAAATTCGCATCCGCGCCTGTTCCAGAATATCTGCCGCCGTACAGACCGATATCCGAATATACTTCCTGCCCTGCTCACCAAAAATCCCTCCCGGTGTGATAAATACATCTGATTCGTACAGGAGCTCATCGCTGAGGGCGTACCCATCCTCGTAGCTATCCGGCACTCTGCCCCAGGCAAATAAACCAGCCTGATTCTCATCGTACCGACAGCCCAGTACATCAAATATTCTGTACGCAATTTCTTTTCTTTCCCGGTACATTTCGTTCAGGTCCGCGTACCAATCCTCGCCGAGCTCCAAAGCTTTTACCGCAGCAAGCTGAGCCGGCCGAAACATACCTGAGTCCATATTGGACTTGAATTTTATGATCTCAGACAAAAATCTTTCGTGTCCTACCACAGCTCCGATTCTCCAGCCCGCCATATTATGGGATTTACTCAGAGAAGTGAGTTCCAGGCTACAATTCCAGGCATCCTGGACCGAAAAAATACTTTGAGGGTGAGGGTTCAGGATGAAATTGTACGGATTATCGTGGCAGATCAGGATTTCATTTTGTTCACCAAAGGCCACCAGCTTATCCCACAATCCTTCAGCAGCTGGTGTGCCGGTCGGCATGTGCGGGTAATTGACCCACATTAACCTGACTTTGGAAAGGTCCTGCCTGCTCAGTCCATCCAGATCGGGAAGCCAGCCGTGAGCCTCATCGAGCACGTAGGGCCGGTTAATTCCCCCTGCGAGGAGGGTGGCCGATTGGTAGGTCGGATACCCGGGATCGGGCACAAGGACTTCATCCCCTGGATTCAAAAACGACATACTGATGTGCATGATGCCTTCTTTGGAGCCGATCAAAGGAAGTATTTCCCCAGCAGCGTCCACTTTTATCCCAAACATCCTGTCGTACCATTGGCTAAACGCTTCCCGTAATTCAGGAATACCATAATAACTCTGATACCCGTGTCCCTCTTCCAGTGAGGCTTCATGACACAGAACTTCACGTACTGTGGGATGAGGCGGTTGATCGGGGCTGCCGATTCCCAGATTGATAATGGGTTTGCCATCGGCCTTCAACCGGGCGATTTCCTTCAACTTGGAGGAAAAATAATATTCCCTGATATTGGATATCCGATCTGATGGTCTAACCTTCATAATGCTTTCCTTCTTTGTATTTTCCGAGTACCCGGACACCTCTTGCATGTTCAGAAAATTCAACAATGATCTCTTCCAGTCTTTCCGGTTCTCCCAGTACAAAATCGGCAAAAAACAAGTACTGCCATGGTTCACCTAAAATGGGCACACTTTGTATTTTGGTGAGATTGCAGTGATTGAGGGAAAGGTTTTTCAATGCCTTGTACAAACTTCCGATAGCGTGCGAAACCCGGAAGGAGATCGATATTTTATCAAAATCCTCGGTATGCATATGGTCATCCAGGACCAAAAATCGCGTGTAATTCTGCTTATTGGTTTCAATACTCGCCGCAAGAGTATTCAGATTATACATTTCACCCGCCATCGAACTGGCGATTGCGCCGATATGGGCCGTACCGTTCTGCGAAATATCATACGCCGATTCGGCAGTATCGTACGTCGACACCAGGTGAATATGCGGGTAAACCGAAAAAAATTCTTCACACTGCGCCAATGCGATCGGATGAGAATGCACCTCCTTCAAATCCTCAATCCGTACCCCTGGTATGGCGAGCAGATTCTGCTTGATCCGAAGGTAGGTCTCCCCTACGATCTGGACCCTTGAATTTTGAATGAGCGAATAATTTCGCAGCAAACTTCCGGCGATGCTGTTCTCGATAGCCATCATACCGTAATCGATCTCCTCGTTGTGTTCCACGTCTTCGATGACCTCATCAAAGGTATGGCGACCGACGACTTCCACCGGACTACCTTCGTAATTCGTGGCCGCAATGTGATGAAAAGCTCCGGGAAACCCCTGTATTGATATTTTTTTCATAAATTCAATTCGCAACTTCATTGAACAAAAAAAGGCCCCAAATAGGGACCTGATTTATGATTTTCGCAACGCAATAAAGCTCAGATCCCTTTTTGATCTCCAAAGAAGAAATAGTAAAAGTAAAATTCTGAAAAATTGCGTGTCATAGTTTAGTTTTATTGACCATGCAAATTTATGCATTATTTCCCGAACTCAGAAAATTTTTTTATCGTAAAATAAAGGCTAAAGAGAATATCACTTGAAATTCAAAGAATATTTTTCCGAACTGGGAATCTTTTGGGTCTATTTTAGAATATTTTACCCGAACACACCGTAATAACCGAAAATAATTCTTTGTTACGATAATCCCCTTGCCTAGAAAAAGGGCCATCCACGATAATCCCCGTGCCGTAGGTACGATGCCTGGGTAGAAAAAGAGCCATCCACGATAATCCCCGTGCCGTAGGTACGATGCCCGGGTAGAAAAAAGGGCCATCCACGATAATCCCCGTGCCGTAGGTACGATGCCCGGGTAGAAAAAGGGCCATCCACGATAATCCCCGTGCCGTTAGGTACGATGCATGGGTAGAAAATTGTATTATTCCATAAAATGATTTATATTAATGGTTTTACAAACACAAAACCTATGGCAAACACGTACACACAAATTCATATCCAGGCTGTTTTTGCTGTCCAAAATCGAAAAAGTTTAATATTTAATCAATGGGAAGAAAATTTACATAAGGTCATCACAACCATTCTACAGGAATATGGACATAAAATGTTGCAAATCAATGGAATGCCAGATCATGTTCACAATTATGTGGGATGCATCCGACCCAATCGTTATCGGATTTGATGAAATATGTCAAACAACGTTCCTCTTCCTGGATCAATGACGAAAGGCTTGTTAGAGGTAAATTTTCATGGCAGGAAGGATACGGTGCTTTTTCATATGCAAAATCAAAATTACCCCAGGTCGTACGATATATCCAAAATCAAAAAGAGCATCACAAAAAGAAAACATTTCAACAAGAATACATTGAATTATTGGATGAATTGAAGGTAGATTATGATGATCGTTATATATTCCAGCCAATATTATAACTAGTGCACGAAAATCTAAATACATATCATGTTTTTCTTCATCTTTTTTGACATCTCATCGTTGCTCCTCCGTTATATAACCCCGGCTATACCGCGGTCGTCGCGCCTTGATCTGTCAAAAAATATTTTAAAAAACATTGATAGCTACTTAAATTTCCGCACACTAGTGGCGTACCTACGGCACGCTATTTAGATGTTTCTTCCTAATTTCTACCCATGCTTTGTCCCGCCCCAATACGGGCCCGTATGGCTGGGACAATTTCCGAGAGTGCCGTACATACGCACCATTGGTAGGTACTCAAAAGTGGGTATAATTGTTAATTTCCGTCTCGCCGAAAAGCCGAGATGGTGCATGTATTGAATACACGTTGGATTTGAAGTGATATTATGTTTTTTTTAGATGTGTACCAACGATAGTTGCGTAGCAGGCAGGCCAAAACTCCAGGAGTAAATTATTTGAATTTTTACCATATCCCATTGTATCTGTCATCATAATATTACTTTTGTCAACCAAAATTGGATTATATTCATTATATACGTTGTATTATAACCCACATGGTATGAATTACAAGGCCATCTTACTGACAATAATGACCGTTCTTATGGGAGTGAAAATGGCTACCGCTCAAAAAGAAATTACTCTTGAAGACATTTGGAGCAAACAGATTTTTAATGCCAGAACCATTCCTGGTTTTAAGTTTATGAACGACGGCCGGCATTATACTCTACGAGAACACAATACCATCGTTGCCTACGACATCACCTCGGGAGAAAAAACTCAAACCATCTTTGATCCCGCTGACCTCCGGACCGGTAACGGATTTGAGGGATCTTTTTCTACCTATACCTTTTCACCGGATGAACGACTGATCCTGATCGCCACCCACAGAAACCCGGTTTACCGCAGATCGTACCGGGCTGATTATTACATTTATGACCGGGTCAACAAGGAAATTTCAGAGTTGTACCATCAGCCACAGCAGATGAACGCCCACTTTTCACCCGATGGGAGTAAAATTGGTTTTGTGTATGACAACAACCTCTACTACAAAGATATCGAGTCCGGGAAAATCATTCAAATCACCCGGGATGGGGAGACAA
>CALEIL010000014.1 GCA_937876435.1 uncultured Bacteroidota bacterium | reverse complement strand
TAATTTTCGAACACGATCAATGTAAACGATCTCAATTTTCGGAGTAATCCCAATTGCTGATAGCTGATGGCTGAAAGCTGATAGCTTTATGAGGTTGAGATGGTTGTTCAAAAATTCATTTAATCTTTGGAAATCAAAGTTGTCTCTTGACATTACTCTCACACCACTATGAACTATGAACTAACAACTGCCATCTTACAATTGGCTCCCGCAAGGCATTTATCTTCCCGTAGCATTCTTCCACGCTGCCTGACCACCCACGATGGGGAGGGTGAGCGAAGTCGATTCCAAATCCACCGTGAGTTTTGTTCCGGGTTGGGGCCATAAAGTAAATTCCCTGTCGCTGGAAAAAATCATAAGACCGATCTGGAGTCCGGCTGGAATAATCTGATCGTCGGGCTGCAGTTCAAAGGTCATTTCATAGAACCGGCCCGGGGTGAGTGGTTCACTTCTGGTCAATGATTGATGGTTTTGCAGGTCGGCCCATCCTCTGTTGATGATGTTTTGATAAATGGGTACGTCTGAACCTTTTTTCCAGGGGAGAGCTACGAGCCACACCGACAGGTTAACCGCTGGTTTGTCGGAGGAAGCTGTGATGGTCAGCCTGGGCAGACCAGACAGATGGAGGGTATCCTTCAAAACAGGAGTCAGGTAAATCAACCGATGATCACTTTTTTGTTTTTGCGCCAATTCTCCCCCGGTAAAGTTGACGTTGTCCGTGATGGATTCAACTTGATGGCCTTTCGCCGGAATGGTACTCAAAGAGCCCCAGCCGGGTGCTCCGGCGGAAGGAAAAAGCAAAACATCTGACGCAGCAGGGTGGGGGTAATCCAGGTAGGGGACAGGTTGGGTCCGGTCATCACCTTCCCGGACGATCCACGATTTGGGATCGTTTTCGACGCCATTTTCAACTCCGTGCAGATAACGGGTAAACCATCGATTCATCATACGCATGGGAGGAGGGCCCCCATGTCCGGCCTGATGGTAATAGATTTGAGAGGGCAATCCCATTTTCCTGGCGGCTTCGTAGATGCGATAACTGTGTTCCGGCATTACGTTCCAGTCATTGAATCCATGCGCCATCAGCAATGCGGCCTTCATGGAGGACATCTGGTTCAGGTAATCCCGTTTTTCCCAAAATTCGTTGTAATCCCCTGTGATGCGATCCATGCCCCGGGCCATTTCTATATCCCGGTATACCGAGTCCGCATATTTTCGTTTGGAAGGCAATCCACTATGAATAAAATCATACAATACGTCCACATCCTCCCCCAGATATCCCCCCGGTGATCGAACCAGACCGTGTGATCTGTAGTAGTGGTAGTAAGACGTATTGGGTGCGATCGGAATGATAGCTTCCAGACCCTTGACCCCCGTCGTGGCGGCTGCCAAAGGGAGAGTTCCGTTGTATGAAGTCCCCGTCATACCTACTTTCCCGGTAGACCAGTAGGCCTTGACTTCTTCGTTACCTTCCCGGGTTTGATATCCCTTTCCACGGCCACATAACCAATCGATGACGGCTTTGGGAGCCAGCGATTCGTTGAGGCCACCCACTGTGGGAGAGCCATCGGACAGGCCGGTTCCTGGTGAAGAGGAATGAACCACGATATATCCCCGCGGTACCCATTGACTTACATGGGATTGGGAAATCACCGGTCTCATCTGGTCTCCGCGGTAAGGGATGGGAGTAGGGTGATTCCGCTGGGGTGGGGTTTCTCCGATTTCGTGTTTTACATCCCAGAAAATATCTGCATTGCTGCCGGCCGTTCCGGCAAAATACGGACTCGAAATATAGATGACGGGTAATTTCAAATTCATGGAATCGGTTTGCCAGGGCCGGGTAACGCTTACGTGCATTCGGTCAGGTCGTCCGTCCCCGTCGGTATCAAATTCTGTTTCCACCCACAGATCGTGCTGGAGATATCTGTCGGGCTCTGAAAATTCAGGGACGATCTGGGCTTCTCCGTTTTCGAAAACGGGGCCGATGGATGGTTGGCTTTCGGTGATCAAAGTCCGTCGGCTGCATGAAAATAGTACAAGACCAGTAAGGACGATAACGATAAATCTGGGGTGGTTTGGGATTTGATATTTTTTTCTGAGCATGATTTAGATGACCTGAAGGCTTCTGACCTGAGATTATAAAAAAATTACCGATAAATATAGGAATATATGTTGAGACCGAAATCTTTTCACCGGTGAACTCTCTCCGATCCAATGCTTTGTTTCATATGCTATAATAATTGAGCTCCTGGTGCTCTATTTGGCATATAAATTCCATAATACGTTCAGTTCATCCTGATTGAAATCCTGGTCCGCTGCGATCACCCGGTATTGCAGGGTATACGTTTTTCCTGGCTTCATCGATCCGCATGTCCACGTCTACCTGCCGTTTATGGGCACCTTCGCCAAGGACAGCTACGAAACGGCTAGCCGTGCGGCACTGGTCGGCGGAACAACGACGTTGATCGAAATGTGCTGCCCCAGCCGCCAGCAAGATCACCTGGAGGCGTTTGAACTGTGGATGTCCAAGGCCGCGGGCGCTTCGGCCTGCGACTACTCGTTTCACATGGGAATTTCGCGTTTTGATCATTCGACCGAGGCGGCGCTG
>CALEIL010000013.1 GCA_937876435.1 uncultured Bacteroidota bacterium | reverse complement strand
TCCCGCATTCCGCTTACCGCCTCCCGCCTTCCGCCTTCCGCTTCCCGAATCCCGCCTACAGCTTCAATTCCGGATTGTCCGGACCAAAGTGTTTTAGCATCACGATGGGGTCCGTTTTGGACTTATTTGTGATCGTTACACCCGCCCTGGCAGCAGTTTCTGTTACGAAGTATTCGTCGTGCGTGAGCTGACCATACCGGATCATGGAAGGAGTCTCGATGTCCCAGTTCCCCATCGTACCATATCCCTGCATCATGATCATCCCGTAGCATCCCTGGTCGGTGATGGTCACCGTTGCACCCGGGTCGATGGTGAGTTCCTTGGCGCTAAAATCGTGGGATTTATATACGATCCACTTTTCGACGTACCCTTCTGCCTGCATTTCTTCCAGGGGACGGACCGGGATAGGTTCCATAAACCGCGTTCCCCTGATATTGGGTTCCAGGTTCAATTCCCAGTCGATCACTTCCATCAACTGATCGAAGTCTCCGATCCGGTCTTTGGGCGTACCATTCCACAGCAATTCTTCCGGAATGATCGCTTCATTGACCAGTGACTGGTACATGGCAAATACATCCGATGCTTTCTGTGGTTCGTACGTACACATACTTCCGGGGGCGTGCAGCATTCCCGGAGGAACGTCCCAGCCCGTTCCCGGATCGAGTCGGAAAGCCTGGGAATAACTGGTGATCTTATTATCACCTTTGGTGAAATTTACCAGACATTCCCGGATTTGATCTTTTGTAGTTCCAGGGGCAATACCGAAAAATGTGTATGGGAAATCTCCCCCGTGGTTGTTGACCTGCGGTGGAAAATAATACGCTTCCGGCTTTCCTTTCTGACCGATGAGAGCTGCGTGTTCATCGTTGTGATGAATATGATGCGGCAGCGGACCCATGTTGTCAAAAAACTTGGAATACATCGGCCAGCTTTCGTATTTGTCCCATAACCGGTCCCCGATAATAGCTCCTTTGAGTTCGTCGACCACATCCCGCAGAGTCACCTGCTCGACTTTTCCTCCATCTTCCACGACGACCATACTCAGCCCTTCATTTACACCGGTCAACGGTCCGTTTTGGGCCGGAGTAGTGGAAGAGAACCAACGTTCGTCGATTCCTCCCCTTATCCCACCCAATACATAATAATCGTCCGGATGTAATTTGATCCGGCGGCCGGGCACGCAAAAGGACCTGGGTACCCAGGTAGGAGACAATCGAAGTATTCCACTTCCCTGATCGAGGGCCTTTTCGGCCAATTTTACTTCACTCATATTCTATGTCTGTTTTATTGTTGATTAAGATATACTGATGATTATTTGAGTTTTATATCGAATTTCAAATCGTATTCTCTGGACTCATCTGGCTGGAGATAAATCAAGTTGCCCTGATCCCTGGCCCCGGATTGTCCGATCGGATGATGGGTCCCTGGCTCGAGTCCCAAAACGTATTCCCGCTGTCCAAAATGCTGCCAGTTGGTCAGGGCAGGAAGCTGGTTTTTAAGTGCGGAGACCATGACTTCCAATCCAATTTTTGGATTGTACAATCCAAAATGATATCGTCCATCCTGGTCTGTGTCAGGATCGATAAAAACGGCGGCTTCTCCTCCGCCACTGTGGCTCTCCAATACATCCGGGCACGTCCTGAAATCGTTGTCATTATTAAATATCTTCCGGTCCATGTCGCTGTCTCTGGATATCCATTCACCTTGCCACAGTATTTTGGTGCCCTGGTCAATCAACGGCCATCCAAAATTGAGATGGTAAAGAATCATATGGGGAGCGGGTTGGTTTCCTATATTCCTCACCCTGTCATTGATTTGAATTTCGGAACTTCCCAGGCGGACCGAAATGGTCCGGATGAGTTCGAGATGGGGCTCAAATACCGTAGATTGGAGCATTCTACCCGTGATGCTCATCGTGTTTTGGTTGGAATATAAATCGGGTTGTACGATAGAAATGATTTCAGCGGGAATATTGCTGATTTCTCCGTGCAACCCTCTGACCCCGTATTCATCGTTCTCCGGGCCGCCTACGTGGTCCAGACCACAGGTGGTTACCATTCCTCCACCGAATGACCTCAACCATTCCACCCCCTGAATCGCAAATGGCCGGGGGGAAACGGTTCCATGATGGCTGATCCAGGATAAGGACCAGGCATTCATGAAAGCTTCCGCAATGTCGAGACCCCGGTCTGGGACCACTTTAAATCTCAGTCCTGAACCAGTATTCACCCACGCTATCCGGGAATTGCGGCCAGGTCCGTTGTCGAGTATCGAGGTTTCTATCCCGCCGATCTGAGCCGGGTTGGATACTTTACTATTCCAGTTGGGATCATTGAACAAACTCTCGGAGGATGCTGACATAATTAACCGACCTCTTTTTTATTATAAATCTACCTATTGACCGTTCAGATTCTTGTATTGAATATTCCGGTACCGGACTTCCATCGGGGGTCCTTTATGGACCTGAAGTCCCAGATGACCTTGCATTTTTCTCGCGTTGGGATCTTCGTCGATCACTTCACTCATCAGAACGTCGTTCACGTAATGTTTCAGATGATTTCCTTCGACTATGATATGGAGTGTATTCCAATCTTCGTGATTGATCTTTGCTTTGAGTTCGTCCCCGTCCCCCAGAGAACCTGTAATAGTAGGATCTTCACCGGTTTTCAACAAAGCGATTTCTCCCCTCTTAGCCAAAAACCCACGACCTCGTTCTTCATAATTCTGCCCCGTATAGGTGTTATTTCCATCAATATCGGCCTGATAACCCTTGAGCGCCAAAGGAGGATCCTTCAGTTCTTCACTCCGGTACTGGACTCCGGAATTTCCTTTTGCAGAAATCTTGAATTCCAATTTCAACTCAAAATCTCCGGGCTGACCGTTTCGCCAGATCAGGAAAGTATTGTTTTCCAGTGGTTTTGCATCGGACGTATATCCTACAATAGCGCCATCATCCACTTTCCAGTTATCCGGAGATCCCTCCCATCCATCGAGCGATTGCCCATCAAAAATGGTTACAAATCCATCTTGCCCTGTATTTATGGTACTGGTGTCGGAGACCGATTCTGCTGCATTGCCTGAGTTGTTGTTGCTGCATCCATATTGGAACGAAACCGCAGCAACCACGAAGAGCGAGAGGATTCCGTGATTTCCTGAAAAAGCCAAATTTTTAATACGCATCATAACTCTGTTAATTTTTATCATAAACCGGATTGTTTTCATTTCCCCCCGCGATCAGGTAGGCGATCAGATCCTTGAGTTCCTCCCCGTTCAGCCGATTGATCATTCCGGGCAGCATCATCGATACCTTGGACAGGGATACCCTGCGGACCTCGGATTTGGGTATTTCCCGGATTTCATCGGGTGAAAACGGATTTTGAATGACGTAGTAGTTGTTTTCATCTTCTCTTTGCAACCGCGCTACTACTGAATTTCCATTTTTCAGATCAAATACCTTCGATGCGTATTGATCCGAAATCGCATTGTTGGGTTCTATGATGGCCTCCAGCATATCTTCTTTGGTGAATCGGGTGCCCAGTTGTGTCAGGTCGGGCCCCACGTTACTCCCGGTTCCCCCTATCATATGGCAGGAAGAACAAAGAGCGGCTGCAAACATATTTTTGCCGTTTTCAAAATCGCGCTTAGTGGAATCGTTTTCTACTACCTCCAGGGCTTCTTCCATATCCCATCTTTTTCCCGGTCCTTTGGGCTGAGGGATATCGCTGAGTACGTCCAGACCGGATCCTGAAATCAAGGCATCCCCTGAAAGCTCATTGTAATGGTCAAACTGGGATTTGGGAACGTGTTTGAGCGCCGTTTTGCGGGCATGGTTGATAAAACCTACGTAGCTATGACCGGCTTTGTATCCAAAAGCTTTTTGAAACCAACTGAAATATCGTTCCCTGAGCTCATCGGTCCAGCCTTTTTCTTTCTCACTGAGCACGATCGCCAGAAAAGTTTGCATACCCGGAGGCATTTGCTCCAGCATCCTGCCAATAGTGAGTCCGTACTGGGGATTTCGCAATACCAGGTCATTGGACGAGATATAGTTCGTATTATCGTCGTTCTTAGCATTTTCAAGCAACGTGAGCGTTTTTTCGATCATATCGGGGGCTTCAAGGGCTACCAGCAATTTGCTCAACTGACGATTGAGTTCGTCCGTGGAAGCCGGATAATGCGGATTCAAATAATCTGCCCACCGGCCAGCCATGGCAGAACCCGGTTCCCCCATCCTTAAAATGGTCAGTTCCACAGCTCGGGTAAAATCTACTTTCTGACTATCCGACAACGCGTTGAAATCTACGCCCATCAGAGCTTCGAATAAAGAATTTTGCTGACTTTTATCCCCTTGTCTGGCCAGGGCAATCGCTCCTGATATGAGGGTTTCTGGATCTTGCTCATTCACTACCTTATCCGCCCACAAATTGACAGGCTGATGTTCCAGGGCGACTCGGGCAGAATATCGGATGAAGCGATCCGGATGATTGAGGTTCGACCACGCCATATCTACCGCTTCCTGTCCTGCTTCTTTGTGAAAATCTTCAAGCTGTCGGCGTAGTTTACCTTCATCCGTGACGACAGCATCGCCAACGGGTTGATCGTCGTATTTTTCATAGTCTTTGTGATAGACCCGATACAGGTCCGAATCGATCCGGCGACCCCCTGTCAGGAAGTACATCGCTCCATCGGGACCAATCGTACCATCGGTCAACGGAAGGGGAAGACCAGACAAAAACTCGTCCACCTCAGCTGAATAGGTAGCTCCGTCCGGGGAGAGATGCACCGCATAGATGATTCCAAAACTCCAGTCAAAGGCGAATAATGTTTTTTTGTACTTATCCGGAAAACGGGCATTGGTTCCAAACATCAAATTGGTTGGCGATCCCTGGCCCAGGTTGGTCACCCCAGGCAGGTTATCAGGCCAGGCTGGCGAAAATTTGCTGTTGCCGGTACGCCATCCAAATTCTCCACCGCTGATGGCATGGCAGATTCTGGTAGGTCTGTACCAGGGCATCCCAAGATCCCATTCCATATCAGAGTCGTAGGCAAAAAGATCTCCGGCCTCATTGAATGCGATGTCATAGGTATTTCTGAATCCTGCGGCCTGCAAGGTCCACTCTTTTCCTTCGGGATCAAGTTGGGCGATCCAGGAGCCGGGCGCCTTTCTCTCGTTTGCGTGTCCCCGGGGATCCAGGATGAGTGGAAATATATTGTCTTCATCCCATTCCTTTGGTAGGCGGTAATGATCCATTTCTACGACATCGGTATGGTTGCCAGCGACCATAAATAAAGACTTGCCATCCGGTCCCAGGATGATGGAATGTGGCCCGTGCTCCCCGTGACCCTGCATAGTTTTCAGATTCTGTACCGAATCAAAACGATCATCACCGTCAGTATCCTGCAAGCGATAAAGTCCACTCCTCACCTTGAAGTCTTCTTCGTCCATTTCTTCCAGATTTTCTGCAGTGCGATTGTTGACGACTACGTAAAGACTGTTGAACGCATAGAGCAGACCTTGTGCATGCCCCATATTGATATCCAGTTTTTCGACGGTGGGAAGGATGCTGTCCGGACTGCCGATGGGAGGTAATTCCAATCGAAACAACGAACCGTATTGGTCGGATGTGATCAACCGTCCTTTGTCATCAAAGGTCATGGCTACCCACGAACCTTCTGTACTGTCTACCGGAGAATACAGATGATCCGCGATAAAACCATCCTGCACCTGAAGTTTGGCCACTTTGGGATTGGAAGATATTTCCATCGGTTCTTCTGTTTCTGTATCTTGACATCCTGTAGCAAAAAAGATACTACATAGACTCAGAAAGCAAAATATCTGATAAGTTCGGCGGGTTGCTGGATTCATTATTTGTTGGTTTACATGTTTTCTTATGTGTGGCTGTGAACTTACGGAAATCTGGGCTAAACATCTTTCACAATCTGAAAAAACGGTGAAATGTTTTTACCTGGCGATTGGTCTGGTCCTCCAGTCATCTATACATACCAATGGCATATACTCTGTACACACGAGTAAAGTTATCAGAACAATGAAAAATTACTTGCCTATGGTTTCCTCATAGAACACTGTTGCATCGCCTCCGTAAATTATTCCATTATTTTAAAAATAGGGTGTTAACGACGATTCAGCAGCAGGTAGCGGGTATTTTAACAAAATGCCATTTTTAAAGGCATGCGGTCGTGGTTCCCGTCCTTTCGGATAATAATATTTATAAGGATCTGCCAGTACTTTTTGACCAAATTCAGTCATAACTTCAGTAGCTCTGCCAGTGCGGACCAGATCAAACCATCTCTTGTTCTCAAAAGCAAATTCAACCCGCCTTTCCTGAAAAATGGCTTCTTTCAGATCACCCTGGGCAGGCCCCAATCCAGCTCTGGTTCTGACTTGATTGAGATAAGTGACAGCTTCCCCGTCTTTCCCTTGTTCATTGAGTGCTTCCGCCAGGAACAACAAAACTTCTGAATATCTGTAGATAGGCCAGTCTACTCCATGATTCCCGTGTAAGGCGTGATCTTTAAAGAATTTTTTGGCGTAGGGGTAATATCCTTCCTCCCAGGGCACGTCCTGCATTTCTACTATTCCGATGGATTCCTCTTTTCTCAAATCCCCCGGTTCAAAGGCATTGATGATATCCGGTGTGGGGACGTATCGGGCTTCCCCATCCAGGGGTTGAGGATTTGATGTTCCGGTTAGCGCAACCAATTCACTGGCCAAAATTGGACGGGGGGCAATATTGTACATAAAGGAGCCATTCATACCATCTGGTCCTTCCTTGAATTGTACTTCAAAAACAGATTCCCGGTTATTCTTATTTCCAGTACTTGTAGAGATGACATCAGCAAAATCGTCCATTAACCCATATTCTCCACTGTTCACGATCTCTTTTAGCAGAACTTCTGCGGCGGACCAATTTTTGTTTTCGATATGGACATTGGCCAGCAACATTTGAGCGGCTCCTTTGGTTGCCCTTCCCAATTCCTGATTTGATTTGAGCGGCAACAGACTTATAGCACTGGTTAAATCACCGATGATCAATTGATACAAATCTGCTTCGGGGGATAAGGGTTGAGCAGCTTCGTTGCGATTTTTGACCGGCTCCAGGTGCAACGGTACGGATGAAAAATATCGGACCAATTCGAAATAGGCGTAAGCTCTGAGGAACTGAGCCTGCCCCTTGAGATTGTTTTTAGCATTTACATCAAACTCCACTTCATCTATGGTAGATAACACCTGATTGGTTCTGGATATGATCTGATAATCATTTCGATATTGGTTGAGTATGTGATTGTTGGCTGTTACCCCATCCGACACCGGGAGGGCAAAATCAGCTAAATCCTGATCCTGTTCTCTGGCACCAAAGTTTGGATTTCTGCCAAAATATACGTTGTCCGAGCGCAATTCGGATAGTAACCAGGTCCTGTCATTGGCGATTGTCCTGAGTGGAGCGTAGGCAGCGTTTACGGCTTGTTCAAAATCCTTTTCTGTTTTGAAAAATGTTTCTGAGCTCAGAGAAGTTTCCGGATAAATTTCTAAAAAATCTTCACATCCGGCATACAGGAAGATAGTTGTCAGGCAGATAATTGTTGTACGTAAATATTTCATGTTATTTTTTTTAGGATGGATTAAAAGTTTAGGTTCACTCCAAAGGATATGGTCCGGGGAATAGGATATCCGATAAGGTCTACTCCGGGACTTAGGTTTCCTCCGTCTCCGGTCAGTCCGCCATCGCTACTGACATCTGGATTTTGTCCCGCCCAGTAGTCTGTGAACATTATTGCATTTTGAACGGAAAGGTATATTCTGGCGGATTTCATGATATTTTGGATATTGTCTATAGTATATCCCAGGGTAATATTGCGAATGGACAAATAAGAAGCATCAAATATCCAATTGCTGCTGACCCAGTCTCTTTCGATCCCTGTCACGTTTCCACCGCCCACGGTAGTACCAAACAATCCATCGCCCGGATTATCGGGACTGCGGAATCTGTATTTGACTTTTTCTACCAGGTTGAATACCCCGTCCAAATTGGCTGTACTGTACAGGTGTCTTGCAAATAGTTTGTTCCCCTGTGATCCATCAATTGAAATACTGGCATCCCAATTTTTAAAGCGAAAATCATTGACCAGGCCGTAAGTAAATTTGGGGAATGGATTGCCAATGATGGTTCTGTCGTCTTCATCCCCCCCATAGGTTATGATCCCGTCCCCATTGGTATCTATCATTTTTATACTTCCCACGGTGGAGCGACCGGGAACCTGAGGCGAGCTTTCCAGGTCGGCCTGATTCATATAAAAGCCATCGAAATTTAAACCATAAAACTGTCCGAATGGCTGTCCGACCTGGGTAATATGAAATCGTCCGTACACCCGGTCTATTCCATCTGCCAGTTCTATGACCTTGTTTCTGTTAAATGAAATATTGGCGTTTGTTGTCCAGGAAAAATCCCCTGAAAAGTTGAAGGAATTTACAGAAAATTCGTGCCCCCAGAAATTGATTTCTCCAATATTGTCATTGAAATTACCAAACCCTGATTCCTGCGCGACCTGAACGCTATACAATAGGTTGGTCGTCGTTTTGTTGTAATAATCGTACACAAATTGGATTCTGTCTTTTAAAATTCCTAGATCCAGACCTATGTCAAATTGTTTGGTCGTTTCCCAACCCAGATTTGGGTTTGATAAAGAACTTACGGCGGCGCCAGCTCTTACGTTGTCATTGAAAACGGTATTTACGGTATTATTGATGAGAGCATAGGATGTGTAATTTCCGATGTTGTTGTTCCCCGTCACCCCGTAGCTCGCTCTGATTTTGGCAAACGATAAACTATTTATATTGGTAAAGAAGTTTTCGTCCGAGATAACCCATCCTGCTGATACGGAAGGAAAGATTCCCCAACGATTTTCTGCCCCAAACCGGGATGATCCATCACCCCGGATTGAAGCCGTAAGCAAGTATTTTTGATTGAAATCATAAGTCAGTCTTGAAAGCAGGGATGTGAGTGTCCACTCTTCTACCCCACTGTTGGTTCCCCCTTTGTTGATGTTGATCCCCCCTTGGACGGCATTGATTCTATCATCAGCGTAGGTATCAGATTGAACTCTAGTCCTGTCATGTCTGTACTTTTGATTTGACAATCCACCCAATATTTCAAAGCTGTGTGGACCCAAAGTTTTGGAGTAGGTGGCTGTGTTTTCATTGAGCCAGATAAAATTACGGTAATCTTCTCTGATCGATACCGCAGTGGTGGGTATGGAGACATTGATGTTGTTTGTCGCAGTGGAAGGGTTGAAGAACAGGAATCTGTTGTCCAAAACTTCTACATTGAAGGTTGACTTGAGAACCAGATCATCTATGGGGCTGTATTCTAAAAATGTATTTCCCAACACGTTCAGTCTATTTGTTTTATTCACCAGCTCATTGGCAGCTCGTACCCAATTGGGATAGGTGTAAATGTTGCCGGTTTCAGCAGGGAATGAATTATCGTAAGTCAGCTCCCCGTTTTCATCATAAATAGGCATCACCGGCCAGGTGTGCATAGCATTGAATATAATGCCGGTTCCCCTATCTCCGTCCGTCCTTGGCATATTATCGACGATGTAATTGGGGGCAATATTAAATCCAAGTTTGACTTTATCCGAAATTTCGTAATTTGTATTCAATCTCAATGAATATCGATTGTATGCTGTATTGACTACCACACCATCCTGACTGAAAACTCCCGCAACTACGGATGTGTGAACCTTATCTTTGTTGGACGTCACAGTGAGATTGTAGCTTTGAATGGGAGAAGTCCTCAATAAGGCATCGTACCAGTCATTGTTTTTACCGATGAATTGTTCCGGATTTTGAAAAACAGAAGGGACGGGTTGACCTTCAGCTTCGTAGTATTCTTTTTTGAAGGTAGCGAATTCATACGCATCCATCATTTCCAGCCGTCCTCTCATAGGAACGGTCTCAAATCCATAATATGAATTCACCCCAATATTGGTTTCGTTGGCCCTTCCTTTTACAGTAGTGATCATTACGACCCCATTTGCTGCGCGGGAGCCATACAAGGAGGTCGATGCGGCATCTTTCAATATGGAAATGTTTTCTATTTCATCCGGATTAATGGAAGCGATGTCTCCTGAAATCGGGAAACCATCTACCACATAGAGCGGACTACTTCCTCCGCTTACAGAAAGTTGCCCCCGGATTCTGATGGACATACCAGCTCCAGGTCTGCCTGAGGTTTGTTTGATTTGAACCCCGGCTAATCTTCCGCGTAATTTTTGCGACATCTGAGCAACGGGCAGATCTTTGAATTCTTTGCTCCCGATTGTTTGAACAGAACCTGTGATGGCTTTCTTGATTTGACTTCCGTATCCCACGACGACGACTTCATCCAGCAGGGCTGAATTGGATTCCAGGACGATTTCGAGGGGCTCTGCGTTTTCGATCGTGATTTCACGGGTGGTGTATCCCACGTAGGATAGGACTATGACGTCCCCTATTTCGATGTTCTCCAGAAAAAATTTCCCATCCATGTCGGTAGCCGTTCCCTGGTCGGTCCCTTTGACGTGGATGTTTACCCCGATCAATGGGACTCCGGTATCGTCTGACACCGTGCCGGATAGCGTGAATGGATTTTCTAACCGGATATTATGAGAATTAATGCCCGGGGTGATTAAATCATTTTTAGAAAAAAGTGGTGACCATATACTCAAAAACAAAACGATGAGACCACTCAGTAGCAAATTCAAAATTTTCATTTACTCAATAGATTTTGTGCGGTTAAAAATATTATAATGGCAAGTGAAATTATTCTGACATCAAGTCAAAAACAATACCATAGAATGAACAGATTTGTAGATAGTAAATCATTAGTAAAAAAGCACCGCTATGATATAACATATATAGGATAAATGTTTCATACACTTACCTATTAAGTAAAATTTAGGAAAATTGAAAAATTTTAATCGAAGAAATATATTGGGCGATTTGGAAATAAACGATATAAAATTTGAGTGGAATGAATATTATTTTATATTACAAAATAATATTTTGAATTCTACGAATCTGAGGGGGATAGAATAAATGAGAAAATATGTTGGCTAGAAATTAACCAAACAGATGGTATATTTTCAACATAGTGAGGTGCTCTCGGGGTAGCCGGTCAAAGAAAAATTCCAGGTTTTGACCTTTATTCAATTATTCCGTGTCGGAATCGATACCGCCGGGTCGATCTGCTTTCTCCGGATTCAGGAATTCGTTTTTGCAATTGGGGCAATAATGCCTGTTTTGATCGTTTTTTAATTGGATCCCGGTGATATTGTCCTGTACGAATTCTTCTATGAAGGCCTTGGTCTGGTCTTTGGGCCCGTGTATATCGGCCTTTGTCCTGTCTACGATGTAGGTCATATATTCATTGTAATAGGCGAGATCGTTCCAGCAATAAGGACAAATTCCCTGGTCGATTAATTCGCTATCGGTGAATATGCTCCTGTTTTTGATCGTGTTCTTTTTCATATTGGTACGTTGTTTGCCTGTGATGTATTTTATGCTGTGGAAAAGCGTCTTCCGGACCGATTCCATGCCATACCTAAATATTATAACATCGTGCTTACTTCATTATGTATATAAAAGGACTTATTAAATGTTTTTTAACCGGTTATATTGGTTCATACTGCATTCCGGAAGTCATTGAGCTCCAACTCCAAATTTTATTTTGTAAAGCATGAAATTAGATTACGATTATGTCTCATATGTTAAAGTAAATAAGCGCCACAATATCAACCAATTTGATAAAGTTAGAGTATGGATTTTTTGATTAAAAATAAGGTAGAATTTGTCAAGCCTATGAAACTAAACTTTACACTCAAACTAATACCATTCATTTACCACGAAACCACGGCTGAAGAAAACGCTGTCATAATCGATCAGATTCTGAGCGATAGTGCTTCGGAGATTGCGTTCCAGGAAATGATGGAAGCCAAGGAAATGCTGGATACAGTAATTCTGCGGCCCAGTACAGCCTCTGTGAGTAAAATCCTGGCTTATAGCAAAGGGGAATGTGAATTGTTGTAACGACTGATGAACTCTTAAAGTCGCATCAGGAGGCCAAAATTATTTTTTGGAATCAACAATTTATTCTACCTTTGTGCACAGCAGTAATTTACTTCGAAGGTCTTTAAAAAACAGAAAGCTGAATGTCAGACACTAAAGAGGCTAAACTTAAAGCCCTTAAAATGACGATGGATCGCCTCGAAAAAACCTACGGGAAAGGGGCGATAATGAGAATGGGTGATTCACCCGTTGTTGATGTTGAAGTCATTCCATCCGGATCTTTAGGTCTGGATATTGCGTTGGGTATTAACGGATACCCCCGCGGAAGGGTCATTGAAATTTATGGTCCGGAATCTTCCGGAAAAACAACCCTGGCTATTCACGCGATTGCAGAATGTCAACGGAAAGGTGGTATCGCTGCCTTTATCGATGCAGAACATGCCTTTGACAGGAATTATGCTCAGTCGCTGGGAGTTGATACCGAAAATCTATTGATTTCACAACCGGATAATGGAGAACAGGCTTTGGAAATTGCCGAAAATCTGATCCGCTCCGGTGCGATTGATATCCTGGTCATTGACTCGGTAGCTGCCCTGACACCCCGATCTGAGATCGAAGGTGAAATGGGAGATTCCAAAATGGGATTGCAGGCAAGATTGATGTCACAGGCTCTCAGAAAACTGACAGGGACGATTGGTCGTACGGGTTGTTGCTGTATGTTTATTAACCAGTTAAGAGAAAAAATCGGCGTATTATTTGGAAATCCTGAGACTACAACTGGTGGAAACGCGTTAAAGTTTTATGCCTCTATGCGATTGGATATTCGCAGAAAAGGTTCGCCCATAAAAGACAAAGAAGGGAATATCGTGGGCAATACGGTGAAAGTAAAAGTCGTTAAGAATAAACTTGCACCGCCTTTCAGAGTGGCGGAATTTGACATAATGTATGGAGAGGGTATCTCCAAAGAAGGCGAAATAGTCGATCTGGGTTCGGATCTGGGAGTACTGAACAAATCAGGTTCCTGGTATAGCTACGGTGACACAAAAATCGCTCAGGGAAGGGAGGCAGCGAAGCAATTTATGATCGACAATCCGGAAGTAGCGGATGAGATCGAAGGAAAAATAAAACAGGAAATTACCGGAAAAGTAGTCATCAGAGAAGATGACGATGATACCGAGTAAAATATAAGGACTAGATTCCTATCTTTTTGTTTCTTTTGGGGTTTAGCTTTGGGGGTTGGATGCTTATCCAACTCCCATTTTTTTTGTCAGGATTCCCCCTTTCTCTATATGATATTCCGACTAAGTACCGAAGGTGTATATTCCTATGTGCCCGGACTTATAAAATTGTCCCCATGAAATATTTTTAATTTTAATAACTTACTCTTATATTTCGGGAAAATAAACTGATGCAAAAATTTTATTCACTCCTGATTTTAATCGTGTTATCTCAATTGAACGCTTTCGGTCAGAAACCTGAAGACACAGAGGTCTGGGAACCAGAACCAACCATCATAGAACCCGGTTATTCATACGCCAGTGCTCCCTCTGACGCGATCGTACTGTTTTCGGAGAATCATCTGGACCAGTGGACCAATAAAGACGGAGAGGATGCTCCCTGGATCGTGGAAGGCGATCATTTTACAGTCAAACCCGGGTCCGGAGGGATTCAAACCATCGAAAAATTTACCGATTTTCAATTGCATATCGAATGGATGCCCCCCACGGTGATCCAGGGGGAAGGCCAGGGACGTGGCAACAGTGGCATTTTCATGCAGGGCTTGTACGAACTCCAGGTATTGGATTCCTATAACAACCGCACGTACTCCAATGGACAGGCAGCCAGTATTTACAAACAACAAATACCTCTGGTCAACGCGATGCACGGAACGGGGGTGTGGAATAGCTACGACGTCATATATACTGCACCCCGGTTCAGAACCAACGGGGAGTTGGAATCACCTGGTTACGTGACCGTATTTCACAACGGAGTACTCGTACAAAACCACGCCGAAATTAAGGGCAGAAGTGTTTACGTCGGACCACCGTCTTACGAAGCCCACGGACCGGGACCGATTATGCTTCAGGACCATGGTAATCCTGTGAGTTTCAGAAATATTTGGATACGACGTTTATAATTTGCTGGTATTTTTCACCATTGAAGTATCTTTAACAATATTGATGGTTGTTGAACTACTTTAGCAATCACTTCAGCTATAAATCAGGTATAATGCAAAACAAGATTTTAACTTTAGGAATCTCGGTTCTTCTGATCCTCACCGTGTGGGGATGTAGTACCCAAAAGAGAGAAGGTAATCCTCGGTTGCTGGTTTTTTCAAAAACGGAAGGATTCCGCCACGGGAACATCGAAGCAGCAGCGCAAGCCGTCAAAATGTTGGGAGAAAAAAGAGGGTTTGATGTGGATATTTCCGAGGATTCAGATTTATTTACTGAAGATAATCTGAGGCGCTATTCCGCCATCATGTTTTTAAATACCACGGGTGATATCCTCAATACCAACCAGGAGATCGCCTTTGAAAGATATATCCAGGCAGGTGGTGGATTCGTGGGTGTTCACTCAGCCACTGATACAGAATACGACTGGAAATGGTACGGTCAGTTGGTGGGAGCGTATTTTAAGAGTCATCCGCGACAACAGGATGCGGATATGATCATCCATCCGGATCCAAAATTTCCATTGCTGGATTCATTTCCCAATCCCTGGAATCGGTGGGATGAATGGTACAACTTCAGAAAAGCTCCCGATCACGTCAATGTCCTCGTCAGCATAGATGAATCTTCCTACGAAGGGGGTGCAAACGGCGACAATCATCCTATGGTGTGGTATCATGAGTATGACGGCGGAAGAGCCTTCTACATCGAAGCCGGGCATACAGAAGAATCATTTCAGGAAGACCTTTACCTTGATTTACTTTATGCAGGAATCGAATACGCAGTAGGAGATAATAAAATCTTAAACTACGATAAGGCTACATCCTTGTACCAACCCGATGAAAATCGATTTAGCAAGGTTCATTTGGGTGGCGGTTTTGATGAACCCACAGAAATGACCATCCTTCCTGACCATTCCATCTTGATTTCAGAGAGAAAGGGGGGATTGAAACATTACGATCCACAGTCAGGACAGACAAAGGAGATCACAAAACTCGACGTCTATCACCACACCGATAAACAAGGGGTCAACGTTGAAATGGGTTTTATGGGCATCCAGGCAGATCCCGATTTTGCCACCAATCACTGGGTGTATGTCTTTTATTCTCCTCTTACGCCTTCGGTAGACCGGCTGTCGAGATTTAAATTTGAAAATGGTGAATGGGATATGAATTCCGAACAGGTCATCCTGGATGTCGAAGTGGATCGCGAAATCTGCTGCCATACGGCTGGATCTATCGCTTTTGACAGTCAGGGGAATCTCTACGTGTCCACCGGGGACAATTCGACCCCTTTCAATGAACGAAATCCGGAAACGGGCAAAGTTTATCCGATCAATCTACATGGATTCTCTCCAATGGATGACCGGCCAGGATATACCAATTACGATGCCCGACGGTCGTCTGGTAACACCAACGATCTGAGGGGTAAAATACTTCGGATAAAGGTGCAGGAAGACGGGAGCTATACCATTCCGGAAGGAAACCTCTTTGAAGAAGATACCGATAAAACCCGTCCTGAAATATACGTGATGGGGAATCGAAATCCGTACAGAATTTCAGTTGACCAAAAAACGGGTTATCTGTACTGGGGCGAGGTGGGACCCGATGCCCGGAATGACAGTCTCGATACCAGGGGCCCCAGAGGCTATGACGAGGTGAATCAGGCCCGGGAAGCCGGTAACTTTGGTTGGCCGTATTTTGTCGGGCACAACTTCCCTTACTGGCAATACGATTACGCTACCGGCGAATCCCAATTGAAGTTTGATCCGGACAAACCGGTCAATAATTCCAGAAACAATACCGGACTCACCGAACTACCCCCAGCGGTGCCTGCCTTTATATATTACCCGTACAATATATCGCCGGAATTCCCGATTCTCAAAACCGGGGGGCGAAATGCTATGGCTGGCCCGGTATATTACCGGGAATTTTATCCGGAAGAAAGTCGATTGCCCGAATACTTTGAAGGAAAATTATTTATTTATGACTGGATCCGGAATTGGATCATGCTCGTATCTATGGACGAAGAAGGAGATCTGCTTCGACTGGATCCGTTTATGTCCCATACGGCCTTTTACAATCTGATAGATATGGAAGTCGGGCCCGATGGGACGCTGTATATACTCGAATACGGAACGGGCTGGTTTACGAAAAACGACAATTCGGGGCTTTATAAAGTAAGTTACAACCCTGGGAACCGACCCCCTTCTGCGTCGCTGAAGGTGGAATCCCTGGCAGGACCAGTACCCTTTAATTTGAAAATGGACGCGAGCGAATCGGTGGATCCGGATAAGGACTCACTGAAGTATTCGTGGTATCTCAATGACCAACTCCTCAATACCACCAGCGAACCTTACCTCAATCACAATATCAGTGAACCGGGTGTCTATTCCGTTTACGTATCTGTAGATGATGGACAGGATGGAAATGCCCGGAGCGGGCTCACTACGGTGATTACCGGGAACAGTCGACCTCAGGTGGATATACAACTGGAGGGTAACCGTCAATTTTATTTTAAAAATCAACCCGTACGGTATTCAGTCCAGGTAAGCGATGCGGAAGACGGAAGCTTTGAAGATGGTCGTCTGGAGGAAGAACGATTGAGTGTTAAAATGGATTACCTGGAGAGTTTTGATCAGGCAGCTACTACCTTGGGCCATCAGGAATTTATCGATCCGGCTTTGGAGGTCGAAACGATAATTGCCGGAAGCGACTGTGCTTCGTGTCATAAGAAAGACGAAAAATCAATCGGGCCGTCTTATATGGATGTGGCTCTCAAATACAAGGATAAACCAAATATGGATACTTATCTGATGGATAAGATCAAAAACGGAGGTAGTGGTGTATGGGGGGAAGTAGCGATGGCCGCTCATCCCGACATCAATGACAGTGACGTCAGTAAAATCGTTTCCTGGATCCTGAGCCTGACCGATGATAAAACCGAAAAAATAACCCATGACAGGAAAGGACGGATCGTACCCCGGAGGGAATTTAATCTGACCGATGATGGAACAATGGTTCTCCAGGCATCCTATACCGATAAAGGGGGAGCTGGTACCAAATCCCTGACTGGGCAGAATATTGTCTATTTGTCCGGGCCGGTCGTTTATCCACACCAATCCACTGACATCCACGGGGCATCTGTGGGAAATCATGAAGGCACTGAGTTTGTAATATTCAACGATCAGGTGGCTGACATCAACCTCGGATCCGTGGATCTGACCGATGTAAAAACTATCGTGGCGACATTTACACCGACCCAGGAAGGCGTAGGCTCGAGTACCATCAGCCTGCATAAGGGAAGTGTCGATGGGCCAGTCATTGCTTCCGGCGATACCCCGGGCGATGCACCCGCCATGCAGCTGGGTACCATAAAGATGAAAGTGGATCGCGATCATCGCATGGATCATGAGAAAGTTGTAATGGTGGTTAAAAGAAATGAAAATGCTCCTGTGCTGGCAGTGGTGAAACTGGAATTGGAGGACTGATTCGATTTTCTGAAACAAAATCAGTTTTGTAGAGGATTGTCTTTCCTGAATGAAGACATTGACCTTTTATCCGGATCCTTAGAAGCCTTCAATTTTTACACGATTGGAAAATTGCGTAGTTTTATGCGATGGCTTATTTACGATCCGCATTTGTTGTTATCGGTTTATTACTGCTGAGTGAATTGCCTGTCCTGGCTCAACTCAACGAGCCGGAGTTTATTTTTTTGGATTCAAATACGGTATACCCGACATATGGGTTTTTGATCGGGGACGATTACTTTATAGGGGGCGCAGAAAGCACCTGTAAAGAGGCTTTTGTATGGCGTATGGATTCCAGTATGGATATCATTCTTAGGAAGCAACTGAAGCATCTGTCCTACGAGATAAGTGATGTACTGGATATGAGGATCAGGGATTCTGTCATTGAAGTGATGACCTGGCAACTCCAGTACGATGATATATCTGGAGACTCCGGGATAAAATGGTATTCTCTGAATCTCGATCTGGAAGTTCTGGATTCTGTTTATATACCGGTAGCGGAAGTATACGATGGTGTGATGACAGATTCATCTCTGGTGATACAAACCTGGAGTGACAGCCTGCTATGGATTTCAAAAAATAGCTGGATGGTGGACATTCGAGGCCATTCTTGAATAGCCACCATTTTATTGCTCATTCGGATTCTCTGTTCCTGGCCTGGAAAAATGAAGAAGTTGTTTTATTTGATTCTTCCCGGATCATGGATACCCTTGAAACCAGTCAAACCGTGTTAGATGTGACCTTCAGCTCCGACGCTGTCTTCGTGTTGACAGAGAATGAGATTTTGCAATTACAGGTGGACAGTGAACTTGAATGGAGCGTGGTGGATACCATATCCGCTCCTTTGTTGCCCCATTCCATAGCATATCATCCTCAGGCATCCTACCTGATCGTAGCGACCGACAGCAATGCGGTATTTTTTTTCGATGATTCCTTGCGGGAAACTGGAACAATCCAACTATTTTATGATCCGGTATACCAGGAAGAGGTCCGGTATCAACCCCTGATCGATGGGAGCATCATCAGACTTGGGACGACCCATATCAAGGTGGATAGAGGAAGTAGATTGCTTCATGGGCCTGGATATGGCATGATCCAATTATTCGATCAGGAATATTCAGAAGATGAATTTGACCGATCGGATCTTTCACTGGAGAACTTATCCCTTTCCGATCCCTATTACGAATCAGATCAAAAGCAAATAACAAAGGATACCATTTACATCATCACCAAAGATTATACTTCCCGGATACATTGGAGTATATACAATGCAGGGCCCCAACAGATCAATTCGGGTCTGGTGGAAACGAACACTTTGTGGGGTTCAAACTGTGCTTCCGGCAATAATTCTAATTTTTTCACCGGGGCGTCTCTGGCTTCGGGAGATAACCTGACCGGTGAATTCTCGGTGTATGAACACACGGATTTTCCTCATGGCTGGGAGTCAGATCGCCTGGTGTACACAGCCCATCCCAATGGCCATTATGATGCGGATTTTTCCAATAATTTGAAGAGTTTTTCCTTTCGATATATCGTGAGCAGTTCGCGGAAGGGATTGGATCCCGCACTGGTTAGTATCAGTCCAAATCCTGCTATGGAATACTTTGTTTTAGAAAATTCTACCGACCTATTTGACCGGGTTGAATTATGCGATCTTCAGGGACGATTGATTTGGACTCAAAAAATTCCCCGACAGATCAACCGGATACACATCCCTCTGGATTGCCCACCGGGTTTATACATTGTACGGATCCAGGGTACTGGAACTTCTCTGGTCAAAAAACTCCTCGTATTTCAATAAGCCAAAAAACCCGAACGAATACATTTTTCGTCCGGGTATGGTAAGTCTTAGCCATAGGTCTTCTACTGA
>CALEIL010000012.1 GCA_937876435.1 uncultured Bacteroidota bacterium | reverse complement strand
ATTATGAAAAACACATCGAAGATACGCTGGATGCAGGGGCTGGATTGTGCGATCGGAATATCGTCGAAATCGTTGTCAGGGAGGGCCCTGAACGGGTAAAGGAAATGATTACCTGGGGGACCCGTTTTGATAAGGAAAGCGATGGCGACTATGATTTGGGGCGTGAAGGCGGCCATTCCGAAAATCGGATATTGCATTACAAGGATAAAACCGGGTGGGAAATTCAACGGGCCATCCTGGATAAGGGGCGGCATTATCCCAATATCAGGGTAGTCGAAGATGCGTTTGCGATCGAGATCATCACCCAGCACCATCTGGGAAAAGTCGTGACCAATGCGACACCCGACATTGAATGTTATGGGGTGTACGTCATGGAAAAAAGCAATAATGCCAAAATAGAACCTTATCTGGCGAAGGTAACCATTCTGGCTTCCGGTGGAGCGGGTCAGGTGTATCGCAGTACCACCAATCCGGTGGTGGCCACAGGAGATGGGATAGCCATGATGTTTCGGGCACAGGGCACTATCCAGGATATGGAGTTTGTTCAGTTTCATCCTACGGCCTTGTATACTCCCGAAGGAAACCCCGGGAGTTCACTGCCCGATTTTCTGATTTCCGAGGCTGTGCGGGGTTATGGTGCCATTCTCAAGACGTTGGATGGCGAGGAATTTATGCACAAATACGATCATCGAAATTCCCTGGCCCCGCGTGATATCGTAGCCCGGGCGATCGACCGCGAAATGAAGATTCACGGATGGGATTACGTATACCTCGATTGCAGACACCTGGATCCCGAAGGATTTAAAGCCCATTTCCCGACGATTCTGGATAAGTGTAGAAGTATCGGAATTGATCCGCTCACCCAATACATTCCGGTTACTCCGGCCTGCCATTATATTTGTGGAGGTGTGAAGGTGGATGAATACGGCAGATCCTCTATCCGTCAATTGTACGCCTGTGGAGAAGTGACCTGTACGGGACTTCACGGCGCCAATCGTCTGGCTTCCAATTCGCTTTTGGAAGGCATGGTGTTTGGGTACAGAATCGCTGAGGACGTGGTCGCCAACATCGATAAGTGGGATTGGCACGAATCCGTTCCTGAATGGGATACGGAGGGCACGACCAAACCCGATGAGATGGTCCTTATAACCCAGAGCATCAAGGAACTCAAAGAGATCATGAGCAGTTATGTCGGGATTGTCCGGTCCAACGTAAGGCTGGCCAGGGCTCTTAACAGATTACACACGCTTTATAAGGAAACGGAAGAGTTGTACCAATCTACCACGGTGTCACCCCAACTGGCTGAATTGCGGAACCTGATCACCAATGGGTATCTGATCACCAAGCTGGCATCCTACAGAAAAGAAAGCCGCGGATTGCATTACACTACCGATTATCCGGATCAATTGCCGTTTAAGGATCATATGTATTTATAGTCGTCACGGCATCTGGAGAAGAACAGGCTTGTCGTACAGAAACGCATTAATCCTCGCCGATGGAATCGGAAAAAAGGTCGAGGTGGTTGTCGGGATCGTCGTTTCGATCTTTGTCGGAGGAATCTGATTTCTTCCGGGCATTTAATTGTTTTTTCAGATTGTTGATGATCACAATCCGTTCGTCATCTTTGGCGTAAAGGTGCTTGATTTCCTTTTCGAGTGTGTTAATCCGCCGGTTTAATCTGTCTTTTTCTGCGTCAGCATCGGTTTCCATTTTTGCGACGCGGGCCTTGTTGTAAAAATTGGAAGCTAAAAATCCGATAATGATGAAACCCACTGCCATTACGACGTAAATGAGAATGTCCAGACCCAGTCCGGTGGCGGTATCAGACTGTCCAGCCAGGAAATGCAACAAGAAGATCTGCTGTATAGGTATGGTCATAATGAGTTATTTGTCAACTAATATTTCTACCCTTCTGTTCAGGTATCTGCCATCACTGGTAGAATTCACGGATATAGGATCCTCCTCTCCCCGGGATAGCGTGGTGATTCTTTCTTCCGGAAAATTGTACCCCACTATATATTCCTGGATTGATTTAGCGCGTGCTAAACCTAAATTGTAGTTGGTGGTAGGATTAGCCGTATTATCTGTGTAACCTGTAACGATCAAATGATTTTTTTCGGTATTCCAAATACTGGTTAACGAATCCAGTACTTGTGTTATTTTAGCGGGAGTTCTTTCATTATTGGAAGCGAAAGGGAAGAATATCAGGATGCGCTGGTCATTGAAAATTCTGATCGCGGTGGATTTCGCCACTTTTTCCACCTGGAAATAGTGGCTGATCCCGGTAGTATCTGTATCTTCTTTGTACAGCAAACCGATGGGCTGCAATGCCCGCGCCGAATATTTTTTGCTGGCGTTCTGCATAAGATTGATCGAGCGCTGGATGCCCAGGTTTCCATTCATCCCTGTGTACGGTTCTTTCTCGCTGTAGTAGCTTATTACCTGAATAGTCTCCTCAGGAGATCGGGTCCTCATCAGGGAGTCGATGATATCATCGATAGAATCTTTCGGTGGATGATTCAGTAAAAATGAAATCGCATGGTCCGGTACAGGCATTGTGGGAATGGTATCCAGTATTTGTTCCTTTTCTGAAGAGGCGTTTTTTTCGGATGAAATATCGATGTGCCCTCTTTCATACAGAAACCAAAAGCCCCATCCCAGGAACCAAATGAAAGCCAGAACAGTGGTCACAATTTTCATAGGCGATGAAAAATATCGTTAATTCCAAAAGTAATAAATTTTATATAGATTCCCGGAATTAATGAGGATAGAACGTTTCTGTCAGGCCTGACCGGGGTTTGCCGGTTGACGATTAATGAGTCGTCAGCTTTCGATTAGCTCTCTTATTTCATCGTATAAATATCCTTTCTGGAGCAGGTACCGGATCCATGCACCCGGGTCATCGGTCGTGCTTTTTTTGGCATCGAATAAATATTTAAGATTGGCAGAGTAAGCCTTCCTGTCGAGATTTTGGATTCCTTCTTCGATGAGCGTCGCCGGGATCTGGTGTCTGAAAAGTCCGTGTTTTATTTTTTGAACACCCCATCGTTTTTGATTTATTTTGGACCGGATAAAGCTCTCCACGAATCTGGCTTCATCCAGAAACCGGTCATCGATCAGGCTGGATAATATTTCATCAATCTCGCTTTCCGATGCCTCTTCTATGGCCAATAATTTTTCCCTCACTTTTTGAACAGACCGGTCTTCCAGGGAGCAATATCGTTGCATCCTGCTGAGAATCTGTTTTTTCTGTTCCTCTGTCATATTCTACGATTCCGGTACACGAATAAAAGATCGAAGGCTGTTTTCAAGAGGGGTCCCGGGTTGGTGGATGATCGCGTTCCACCCATACAGACGCGCTCCGGCCACGTTTTCTTCCAGGTCATCGAGGAACAGGATGCGTTCCGGGGCAACACCCAACCGATCCGTCACTGATTTGTATACTTCCGGATTGGGTTTGGACAGCTTCAACTGATGGCTGTAAAACGCTCCATGAAGAAAGTTTTTTTCAAAATCCGAAACGCCATGGCTGGCCAGTAGATGCTGGTGCACCCATTGGATATGAAGAGGATTGGTGTTGCTGAGAATATAGGTTTGGTACTGATCCTTCAGAATTTTCAGTAGAGTTAAAATCTCCGGCCGGATGCCCAATAACATCGAGTTCCATCCTTGAATTATATCACGTGCCTGGATGGATCGACGACTGTGTCGGATGATGTGGTTGATAAACAATTCGGTGCTGATCTCGCCCCGTTCATAGGCGGCGATGCTTTTCCCCAGGATGCCGGGAACATCGGCCGTATCGAGACCTGTCAATTCCTGTATATTCCTGTCGAAAGCCGGAATATCCAGGTCAATCAAAACATTTCCAAAATCAAATATGACCGTTGAAATATTCTTTTCCATAATTTGGCGGTTTAAATCCCGCATCCAATTGGGTACAGTACAAAAATAATGCATAAATGCGAATCGCAATCAATGGCAGGGTCCTAATCAAAAACAAACTGGAAGGAATCGGTTATTTCACCTGGGAAGTGCTCAAGAATATGGTCCGCCTGTATCCCGAACATGACTATCTGGTGTTTTTTGACAGAAAGCCCGACAGGGAATTTCTTATACCCGGAATAGAATTTAAGGTACTACGCCCGGCAGCTCGTCACCCGGTCCTTTACAGGATATGGTTTGACCTGTTGGTGCCCCTTCATGTCCGGATGTGGGATGCGGAGATCTTTGTCTCATTTGATGGATTTACTTCGCTGAAACTTAATATACCCATCGTCACGGCGATTCACGACCTGGCGTATCTTCATTATCCTTCCTATATGAAGGCTACCGATTTGCATTTCTACCAAAAATATCAACCAAAATTTGCGCGCATATCCGACAGAATACTGACCGTATCCAGTTATTCGGCTACCGATATAACCGATCAATACGGGATCGATGAAGACGAAATTGAGGTGGTATACAACGGTTCGCGATTTGAAAAATCACACCCTTCCCCTGATCTTTCTGTGTTGGAACGATATGATATTCAGCCCGGCGAGTACGTCATTTATACCGGTAGCTTGCATCCACGAAAAAACATACTCAGACTTATCCAGGGATTTGAGAGGTCAGAGGCGGCCAACGGACACCGTGTTAAACTGGTTTTGGCTGGAAGAAAAGCCTGGGATGCGGAATCCATTTTTGAGATGATCGAACACTCACCCGTGGCTGATCAGATCGTGCATACCGGGTATGTTTCAGATTTTGATCTCTGGAATCTTTTATGTCATTCCTTGTGCCTGTGCTACGTATCGCTTTTTGAAGGATTTGGGGTCCCGGTGCTGGATGCTTTCCACGCGGAGGTTCCGGTGGTTTGCAGCCAGTCAACCTCCCTGCCTGAGGTGGCCGGACAAGCTGCGTGCCTGGTGGATGAGAACGACGCCGGGTCAATCAGCCGGGCCATTGATGAATTGTATACGGATCCTGAACTGAGGCAGAGGCTGGTTGATAAAGGAATAGATAGAAGACGGATGTTTAGTTGGACATCAACCACCCAGCGAATCTTCCATGTCATAGAGGAGGTGTATGGGGAGAGGTATGGTGGAACCGGGTGAAGGATCCATGAGAAATCAAGTATCTGGTCCTTTTCTGATTCTCCGGACTTCGTCAGGACCGACGCTTTCCGGGACAGGGAATAAGTGCATACAGCTTTGTACGGATACCGGGCTGTTGGTCAGCCCAATGGAGTATAAATAAGATATTTATCGTGGAAATCGGGCTCGGGAAAAAACTGACGGATGGATTCTTTCTCGACGTAACTACCTCGGGGAAGCGCTTTGATTTCCTTATCGACGGCTCCGCCTTTCAAGGCGATCAGTCCATTGGGGATCGCATTTTTGTCCGTACCGGATATCAATCGCCTGGACCACAGGACGAGTTGGTCCAGAGGCGCCACTGCCCGGGATACCACGAAATCATAACGTTCCTTCACTTCTTCAGCGCGGATTTGCCGGGCCTGGATATTGGTGAGACCGAGAGCGGCTGATATCTCTTCTACCACCATTATTTTTTTCTTCGTTCCGTCTATCAGATAAAAATCTACATCGGGGTAAAAAATAGCCAGCGGTATACCAGGAAAACCTCCTCCGGTTCCCAGGTCCAGTATCCTGCTTCCTTTGGAGAATGAGGTAAATGCTGCAATGGAGAGCGAATGCAAAACGTGCCGTACGTACAAATTGTCGATGTCCTTTCGGGAAATGACGTTGATCTTGCTGTTCCAGTCGCGGTACAAACCGTCCAGTTTTTCCAATCGCTCTAACTGGATGTCCGAAAAATCACTGAAATATTTTAGTACTATATTCAATCCCATTGTTTCCTGCTTATTAAAAAGATATATGGCGTCACCAATGTAAGATAAATTATATGAATCCATTCATACAGCCACATTTTCCAGAAATTGGATTCCTGGTCAAATTTTCGGTACAGTTGGCGGAGCGGCCCCACGGTGGCGATCGCTTTCAATGCCACAAATATTAAAAATAGATCGATACGGGTAAATAAAAACCAGCCCAAAATGATTTTTTCAATCATGAGGGTCAGAATAAATATCGCCAGACGAATCTTAGATGACCAGGAATAATACTTCCCACCACTGTTGTGGCGGGCTTTCTGTCTGTACCAGGCTTTCCAGGAACTGGTCGGGTTGGAGTATACGAAACTTGCTCTGTCGTTGCAAATGTAGACGGGAAATCGTTCCGCAGCTTCGTTGACGAATAAATCATCGTCGCCCGTCGGGATATGCAGATGACCGTCAAACGTCACTTCTTCGTAAATGGATTTGTGCGCTGCCATATTGCGCCCCACCCCCATATATGGGTGACCGGCTTTGGCCCAGCCGAGATATTGGAATGCCGTCAGCAATGTTTCCTGCTGAATGATAAAATTCAATAGTCCGGGCCGGATTTGATAGGGTGAAAAGCCCAGGACAATAGCAGGATGCGAAGGGAGATAGGCAGCCAGCGTGGTCAGCCAGTGCTGTCCAGGCCGGCAATCAATATCGGTCACCACGATCCATTTTTCCCGGGCAGCCTTGATCCCGGTGAATAATGCATGCTTTTTACCCGGAGAGGTTTTATGGTGCTCGATGTACCGGACAAAATCGTTTTCCCTGAGATACGTATCCAGCAGGTCGGATTCCATATCGACGGGACCATCGTTCACCAGGACCAGTTCGAAGTTAAGGTAAGACTGCCTTGATAAGTTTTGTAGTACAGCCGGTAGCTTCTCCCAGGGTTTGTGGAAGCAAATGACCACCGAAAGAAATGAAGGGGCGGTTTCGTATTCTCTGCGGGTTAACGGAATTTTGTGCGAAGCCAGCCGGAACACAAAGTGCCAGAAATACCCCTGGATGAGGATGCTTATAGCCAGGATGATTATTAGTGCCGCCATGGTCGTAAAGAACGGAAATATTTATCGAAAAATATTCTACGGCGATACGTACCGTGTCCGTATGGAAGCCCAGGGCTTTTCTCGGGTTCTGAAGTCGCCCCCTCGACGCAACGTTTGACTTAGGATATTCAAAAGTTAGTAGATAGCTGCGTTTATATCAACCAGTTTTATACGCAAAATCCAATGGAGGTTTTTTTTTAAAATATTTGTTAATTTTCATTATGTATCTTGCTGGAGATTTGCATTAAGTGATTTTGGGGATATGGTAGCCGGCGAAAGGTTGGCGGGTTGGGAGGCCTAATCCCGGAACATATATTTTTGTCGGAGCTGGGGCTCCAACTACCCAGGCCTAATTCCGGAACATATATTTTTGTCGGAGCTGGGGCTCCAACTTCCCAGGCCAAACCAGGGTTAGAAAAAAAGTGGTAAAAGCCATGCTTTTACCACTTTAGAAATAAGTTTTGGAATTAAACTATTCCGCAGAAAGGTGTGCCCCTTTCATCGCTTTCTTTTCTCTTCGTCGTTCCACGACTCCCTGCCACCATTCACTGATCTGATCTACCAGTCTGTACACGACTGGAACAATGATCATGGTCAGGATCATGGAAGACGTCAAACCTCCGATCAAAACCCAGGCCAGCCCGTTTTTCCATTCTGAGCCAGCCCCAGTGGCGATGGCGATGGGAACCATGGCGATCACCATCGCGATGGTTGTCATCAAAATCGGCCGGAATCTTTGCATCGTCCCTTCCACGATGGCCTGGTATGGATTCATGCCCTCTCTTTTCAACTGGTTGGCAAAATCCACGATCAATATTGCATTCTTGACTACAAGTCCGATCAGCATGATCATTCCCAACATAGAGAAAATACTCATATTTTGCATGGACAACGCCAACGCCAATAAGGCTCCAATGATGGCGACCGGCACCGAAAACATAACCACCAATGGGTAAATGTAGTTGTCATACAAGGCTACCATAATCAGATACACCAGCAAAATGGAGGTGAGCAAGGCAAAAATCAACGACCCGAACGCCTCTGCCTGATTTTCGAGGTCCCCCGAATATTTTATGTTCAATCCCGGTGGTAGATCCAACTCGGCGACGCTGGCCTGCAGTTCTGCTCCGACGGACCCTACGGGCCGGTTCACCACTTCCGACTGGATGGTGAGCGAGCTGATCTTGTCAAGCCTGTCCAACTGAGAAGGTCCGGTGCCTTCGTATACCCGCGCAAACTGATCCAGCGTGATGAGTTGTCCCTGGTTATTTGCAAAGGTCAGCGCTTTCACATTGTCGATATTGCGGCGGTCAAAGGCATCCAACTGGACGCGAATATCGTACTCGTATTGTCCATCCTGCAATCGCGTGTCAGTATTTCCTGTAAAAGCATTTTGCATAGTCGCCCCGACCTGGCTGAGAGTCAGACCCAAATCGGCCATTCGCTGCCGATCTATATCAACCCGTACCTCCGGGGTCCCGTCTTCTACGGTTTTTTCCACTTCCGATGTGCCGGGTATGTTCGCGATCAACTGGAGGATCGTATCCCCCCATACCTGCAATTGATCCGCATCCGTGCTTTGAAGAATAACCATAATGGGTGGTGTTCCCACGCCCATCATATCCCCGGGCTTGGCTTTGAATTCTGCACCCGATATTGATGCCTGTAGTTCATCCCTGATTTCAAATGAAAACTCTTCCGAACTAAACGCTCTTTCTTCAGCCGGGACGAGCAATACGGACAACTCAGCCTGATAAGGGCTGGAACTGGAAGAAAAACCAGTACTCGTTCTTCCCACGGTGGTAAATACGTTCTCCACTTCCGGATGCGATAGAATGATTTCTTCCGCTTGCTGTGAGATATAATTGGTCGACGAAATCGGAGCATCTTTGGGCAACTCTATTTCGATGATCAATTCACCGGTGTCACCTGCTGCCACAAATTCCGAACCGATGAATCCTTTGGTCATCAGTAAGAAAGATGAAAATACCATCCCCATGATCACGACTATCGTAATGATCTTGTGTTTGAGTGCGACCTTCAATATGCTGTGATACCCATCCTGGATCGATTTTAGCACGCGCTCAAAGGCGATCAGTGGCAAATGAAACCAGTTTTTGGGGTTGAGATGGGTGAGTCTGGTAAACCGGGACGCCAGAAAGGGGGTCAACGTAAAGGAAACCAGCAGACTGATCAGCGTGGCTCCCGCTACGACCAGGGCAAATTGCCTCAGGATGTCCGATATCATTCCCTGTACAAAGGCGATGGGCAGGAATACCACCACGATAACCAGGGTGATCGAACTCACCGAAAGCCCAATTTCTTTCCAGGTGTCAATCGCAGCCTGCCGGGCAGTGGCACCTTTCTCCATCCGCGCGTGGATGTTTTCCAAAACCACGATGCTGTCATCTACGAGAATTCCCACCACCAGCGATAAAGCCAGGAGCGTCATGAGATTGAGCGTAAATCCAAAAGCACTCATCAGGGCAAATGTGGATACGATGGAGATAGGAATAGCGATCATCACAATGATGGCATTTCTCAGGTTGTGAAGGAAAAACAACATGATCAGGGCTACCAGGATGACCGCGAGAAATAAGTCGTGGATCACCGCATCCGCTGCTTCCAGGGTAAATTCGGAGCTGTCGTTGGCGATTTGAAAATCCAAAGCAATATCGGCATATTGCCCTTCCAGGACTTTGAGTTTTTCGGTGACCTGTCTGCTCACCTCTACGGTATTTCCATCGGATTGTTTACTGATCAGGATTCCGAGGGAGTTGAAGCCATTTAACCTCGAAATAGTTTCGGTCTCTACCTTGGTATCATAGACTTCCGCCACGTCTTTGAGGTAAACCTGTGAACCGTCGGGCATGGTATGGATCACCAGATTGTGCAGGGTATGCAGATCGTTGATTTTTCCTGACAACCGCACCAAAATATCCTGGTCACTGTTTTTGACGCTACCAGTGGGAAAGTTGAGGTTGGCCTGCGTGATGGCCTGAGTGACCTGCAGGAGAGGGATCTTAAAATATTCCAGCTTTGTTCCGCTGACGTTAACCGCTATTTCGCGATCTTCACCCCCTACCACATCCACCTTGGCGACCCCTTCTATACGGGCCAGTTCGGGTTGGATCCTCTTTTCAAAAAGGTTGGTAAACTCCACGTTGTCTATATTGGAAGTAGCCCCAATCCTCATGATGGGTATATCGTCCAGGGAAAACTTATCGATGGCAGGTTCCTCCACGTCGTCGGGCAGATCCGACTTTATGGCATTAATTTTTCGTTGCGCTTCCTGGATAGCAACATCCACATCCGTTCCATAAACCAATTCCACGATGATCACGGAAAAGCCTTCCACGGATATGGATTGGAGTTGGTCGATATTCTCCAGTGACGATAGTTCCTCTTCCAGGATTTTCGTGACCGAAGTTTCCACTTCACCTGGTCCGGCTCCGGGATAGATGGCCGAAACCGACATCACGGGAGGTTCGATATCCGGAAGGAGTTCATAGTTGAGACTCGTGTATCCGAAAATACCGAAGAAAACCAATATGGTAAATATGACTACTACTAGGGTCGGTCTTTTGACCGATAGTTCGGTGATTGACATAATCGTTGTGTTATTCAGAAATGTTTTCTAAATTAGAAATGGTCTCATTCAGGCTGACCGTGCCCCCGGACATAATCTGGACCGGAGCACCATCCTCCAGATTGATCTGACCGGTCAGGATGACTTCCTCTCCTTCTGACAGACCCTGAGTCACTTCGACCTGATCCGCCAGCATTTTGCCGATGGAAATCTTCCTGCGCACTGCCTTGTTATCTTCCACTACGAATATTTCCGGATTTTGAATACTGCCTACGAGGGCTTTTCTCGGAATGAATATCGATTCCAGGGGTTCACGGGTAGTGTGAATTTTAACGATTCCAAACATTCCGGGTTTCAGGGGGTAGGCCGAAGATACCGGCAATTCGATCTCTACATTAAATTTGCGGGCAGCGTCTGCCTGTACGGCTATCAAGGTGATGGTGCCCAAAAATTCTTTCTCAGGATATACATCTGTTTTGATCGCTACCTTCTGGCCTTTTCGCAGTTTTACTATTTCCTGCTCGGACACCTGGATGATCATTTTCAATGAAGTAATGTCCACCACCACAGCTACCTCTGTGCCCGGTGCTACAAAACTTCCCTCTTCCACAGGGAGAGATTTTATAACACCGGACATTGGGTTGACCAGGGTCGTATAGGCCAATTGCTGGTTCACCGCTGCCAGATTGGCTTCGATATTCTTTTGACTCAATTTTACCTCTTCGTACTGTTGTTCGCTGACCGCTCCTGCTTTGTACAGTCTCTCAAAACTAGCCACGTCATTTTTTGATTTTGCCAATTGGGCGTTGATCATCTCGAGCTGAGCTTTGATACTGGAGTCATCGATTTTGGCGAGAACCTGTCCCTTTCTGATCGGTTGTCCTTCCTGAACCATCAGTTGAGTAATTCTGCCGGAAGATTCCGCGATGACCGACAATTCTTTTTTGGCTTCGAAGGTGCCGTTGATCACCAGGGAATCGTGGAAGGTGGATACCCCGGCTATCTGGGTGGATACCGGAATTTGCAGGACCACCTTTTCTCTGGGTTTTGCCCGCTCATCGATGATTTGCTTGTTATCGCTCAACTGGGCGTAGACCAGGTAGCCCAGACCCAGGATGAGGATGATGGGTATGATGATTCTTCTAATTTTCATAGTTTGAATTGGTTTTGAATGTTTTGTATTGCTGGTTAATTGATTCTGAAAGACTTCCACTGCTTTTGATCAGCTCCAGATCGGCCAGAGCTACCTGGAGTAGTGCGCCCAGGTATTGTGTCTGCGATTGCCGGAGACTGGTTTCCGCTGTAATCAACTCGGTCAGTGGTGCAACCCCTTCTTTAAAGGAGAGCGCCGTAATATCGTAGAGGTTTTGAGCGAGTTCCATATTCTCTTTTTGGGTAGCCACCAGCGCCAGGTTGACATCGAGTTTTTCTCTGGCGTTGTCGTAATTCATTTTGGTGAAATATTCCGTTTTCATCCGGATATTTTCCAGTTTATGCCTTTCGATGACGACCTGTTGTTTCTGATGCTTTTTCTGAAAACTATCGAAGATGGGCACGTTGAGACTCAATCCAAATGTACCGGTCCCTGATCCCACTATGTCGTGAACCTCCTCATCAGAGAACAGTCGATCGGTTTGACCCATCCATCCGTAGTTGACGAAGAAAGAGAGGGAAGGCATATATCCCGCTTTGATGTTCTTTAATTGGAGGCCATTGAGTTCGCTTTGAATATCCAGGAGTCGCAGATCGGTGTTGTTGGCCAGATTCAGTTCGTCCTTTTCGGCGAAATCGCCGACCGTCAATTGATCTTTTTTCAGGGAAATTTCTTCACTCTGTGGGATCCCCATGAGAAATTTCAATTGATTTTTGAGTTGGACCAGACCCAATGAAGTCCCCTGGATCTCGCTGTCCAGGTTGATTTTATTCACCTTCAACTGATCAACGTCCAATTTTTTAATGATGCCTTCCTCATACTGAACCTGGGCGATATGGATCAATTGGTCCATGGTCTCCAGATTGTTTAGGAGAATGGATCTTTGTTCTTCGGTAATCTGGATCTGATAGTAGGCCTGAATGATGTTGTACACCAATTCTTCCTTGGTTTTGAAAGTGGTCAGGGCGTACAGGTTTTTCGAAGTCCTGGCGGCTTCCAATCCCACCCAAAACGAAGGATTATAGATCATTTGATTCATTTGAACCGATGCTGATAGGGAATTCTGCACCCCAAATTTGACGGGAATAAGCGTGCCGGGCTGACCAAAAATCTCGCCGGGGATGATTTGCTGGGGAAGCGCGTAATTGTTGTTGTACCCCCCTGACCCGGTAATTTGTGGTAATCCCTGACTGGTGATTTCTTTGATGTTGGCTTCGTTGGACAACTGGTCCAGTTGGCTGTTGCGGACGTCCGGGTTGTTCTGGATCGCAAACCGGATGATATCATCCAGGGTCAGTGAATCAGATTTATCCATAGTAATCCCCTGATTCTGAGCGTTCCCCAGAGTCAGAAGGCCTGTTGAAAACAGGATAATTGCAACGAATATTCTAAGGTAGTTCATGAATGTGGAATGTTTTTGATCAGGTACGTCCGGAGACGGCTTAATTCGATTCGTTTTGTGTTTCATTGTTTTTCTTTTCCATGTATTGAGTCACGAGATCAGCCATGCCGTCCCCCATAAACTTGAAGAATTCGGCCAGCTCGCACAATTGCTGATTTTTATCCGGTGAAACGATTTTTTCTCTTTCGACCAGGCAGTTTTCCATCAGATTGCTGATGATCGTAAATTTGGAAGCCCCGGTGAGGATTTTGTTGAGTAATTTATCGTAATTGAGGAAGAAGTATCTTTTGCGATCGCCGCTGAAAGTTTTATAATCCAGTGTTCCATTTTCGAGCATACTATTGATGTACTTGCTAACCGAACTTTTGCTGACCTGCAAATACTCCTGAATTTCTTCAAAACTCATATAAGGAGGGTTGACCATAAGTAGCAGGACAAAAATCCTGGCATGCACCGGTGGTATTTCCATTTTTTCCATGACTACTCCCAGTCTTTCGATGACTTGTCGTTCAGGGATAAATTGTTTTTCCTTTTCCATCGCCTTTAGTTCTTTTTGTTCCGAACCATGTGGTTGTAAAGGCAAAAGTAGGTAAATTTATTTAGTTCGGGAGCGAGCGAACTAAAAATTCACCTGAGAGGACTCGTTTTTCGACCAACGAACATTTCGAGACGATAAATGAAAATGGAAGGTAACGAAATATAAAGCTGTTATTCTGGATTCATCGGAAGGATATATGTCTACTAAGTTTGCGCGGTAGATTGCAACCCTATTAAAACAGGATCGGGGTGAAGTGGGACTATCCGATGTGCTGCCGGACGCATTCCGGCGAAAGGTAGAGTCCATCATATATGAGGGGCGGGACTGAGGGGGCTCAGGGTGGCGAAGGGGCAGACAATATTTTTGCTCGAGCTGGGCCTCGGAGCTTCCATGTTCCTGAGGCAACATTTCAATAACCAGTCTTATATATCCATGCGATTTTTGGGAAGCTTCAAAAAGCCTGGATCCATTTTGCCGGATTCCCTTGAACGGGAGAATCGTTCCAGTGCCAATCTTCTATGAAAATACCAGCAAGGGCGCTTTATTCTGCTCCAGGAGCTTCCGGGTGGTACTCGAGTGGTATATTCTTTCCCAGAACGACCGGTTGGGTTTATATATCGCCACCAGGTCCATAGTATTTTTATTTAGAAAATTGAGGATTCCTTCCTCGATAGAATTGGCCGCTGTGACGGTGAATTTCATTCCGGGGAAAGGCTTGTCCCTAATGGTGGTAGTGATCCGGTCTTTGTCAGGGGATATGTGGATCATGGAGATGTCAGGCTCCTGGACAATGCCTACAAATTCCTGTAGCCATCTGAGAGCTTTCAGTTCCCTCCCCTTCATTTCTTCTCCGATCGTCAGTTCCGTCGGGAATAAAATCTCCCTGAACTCCTCAAATTCCAATCCGTTGGGGATTGCGAGAACAGGAGTATTGGATTTCTGAATGGTATGCGCGGTGGTGGTGCCTATCAGCCTCTCGAAGAAAGTGTACCGTTGACGGAGGGCCATAACGATCAGCATAGAATCGCTTTCTTCGGCTTTTTCAGCGATTTCAGTCGAAGGATAAGTACCATAGACCGCAAATATTTCCCCCCTGTTTTCTACCGGCAATTCATCCCGCAAGCTTTTCAGATTATTTTTCACGGCTGTCTCCCGTTCCTGGATCATTCCTGCTACCGCATTGGATGCCAGTGTGGTAGTTGTGGGGATCGGTATGTCAAACACATGAATGAAATTGACTTTCATCGGGTACTTGACCACCATATTTTTGACAAATCGAAACGCGTTGTTGGAACTTTCTGAAAAATCGGTAGCGAAAAGCAGGTGGGTCATGATTGTTGGTTTTAAGATTCTATCTTCCGGGGCACAATGCCCATAAATAATATTGAGAATGACTATGGGAACACAACAACAAATTCCTGAAGTATGTTGAGTAAATACCTATAAAATTTGGTCCCTCAGGAATGGGTGGCCGGCCTGAATTTCCGGATGAGTTCGTAGCCTTTCTCGGCGACTTCCCAGGGTGGGGAAAATTCTCGCCACACATTGATGGAATTGGCAAATGCCACATCATTTCTGGTAAAAGCTTCGATCGTTAACCAGCCATTGTATCCTACTTCAGCCAGGGTGTCAAAAGTCTCTTCAAAAGGTATATGTCCTTCTCCCGGAGTGCCGCGATCGTTTTCACTGATATGTACGTGGCCAAGCATAGGGGCTATTTTGCGGATAGCCTGTGGGATATTTTTTTCTTCGATATTGGCGTGGTGAGTATCGTAGTGCGCCTTGACGTTGGGATGATCCACTTCCTTCAACAACCGGTACATCTGGTCCATATTATTGACCAGATAGCATTCAAACCGGTTGATCGCTTCGGGTGTCATCAATACTCCTGACCCTTCCGCGTATTCGCCTGCCGCTCTCAGTACTTCGGCGCTCCTTTGGTAATCGGTCTCTTCCGGAGCTCTGTTTTCAAAATGAGCGAACGCCGAATGGTAAGGACCGGAAATCAGTTCGCAACCGATATCGGCTGCGATGTCCACCGCCCATTTCATTTTATCCAGAGCAGCCTGACGGATGGACGCATCCGGGCTGATGGCATTGGTATCGGGACCCGTTCCCAGAACGGCGGTCATCTTCAGACCGAGACTTTTGCAATGCCTGCCAAAAGCTGCGTACAATTCCTTGTCGTCACTTCCATAAAAAAATTCTATCCCATCGTACCCGATTTCCTTTAACCGGTCCAGAATGGGATACGTATCTTCCTCTACCGAGGCCGTCCAGGCCAGTAGATTAAATCCTATTTTATTCATAATCCTGAGGTTTTTTGCCTTTTACGTATCCATCAAATCCAAAAGCAGTCGGATGGTATTCTCCTATGACATCGACGTTCAGACCTTCATTGATCTGACTTTCCAATCCCATCGCCCAGTAGGCTGCGTTAACGATCAGCCTTCGCAAATCTGCGCTGACCAGATCGGTAGCTGCTCCCATGGTGGTCGTAAATACCCTTCCTTCCGGGCTTCCCGGGTCATAGCTGTACGTGTTGGTCCAGGCCACCGGGATGATCGACTTTTCCCATGCAATGGGTGATTCCGGTGTCATACCGGAGGTGCTCCCTCCCCACACCAGGACATCGGCGCCCTGGGGAATTTCTGTGATGCCATATACATCGGTGGGACCCCAAATGTCGCGGACACCGGTGATCACGGGATGCTTTTGGCGTTCTGCCAGCCCATCAATCAGCCCCCTGGTGCCTTCCTTTCCGTGGTGGCCATGGTGATTGATCCAGGTTTCCCCCAGAATCTTTCGGCCAAATCCACCTTCCCAGCCAGGAACCTGACTATTGTAACTGTATTTTGAATATTTACCCGCCGAGTCCTTAAAATTGAATGCGTGCGTGGCCGTCCGCAATCCGATCACAGGTTTACCCGACCTGAGATAGTCATCGATGAGCTTCATCTGGTCGTCGGGTAATCCCCGGAAACGGGTGGCGATGATCATCAGATCAGCCGTTTCCAGGGATTCCAGACCAGGAATATTATTTTGAAAATTTGGATCTATCATTCCCGATTCAGGATTGATGGCAAATACCACGGTGGTTTTGAACCCATGATGTGCGCTGAGAATTTTTGCCAACATCGGAAGCCCTTCTTCCGACCGGTATTCCTCATCTCCACTGATCAACACGATGTGCCTGGTCTCAGCGTTCTTCTGGTCAGGAACAAATGTGATAAATGACCGACTGCTCTGGCAATTAGCCAACACGGACATCATCAGGATGGTGACCATTACAAGCAGGCTATCCTTGAAATATGATAGATTCATTTAATCGTTTTATGTTCTTCCAATTATGCGACGATGGCTCCTTCTCCCTGAGCCAGCTCATCCACGGTCTTGATATTGGACCGTTTTTGCCAAAAATAGAATATGGTAAACAGGATAATCAGGATACCGGGGAAAATCAACATATTGGTCAGTGTCGCCTGACCTGCAGCCAATTCAAGTTCGCTGCCTTCCAAACCTGCGGCCGTAGCGCTCGTTCTGGCGCTGTCGATCCATCCTCCGATGAAGGGTTGGAAAATCGCTGTGGAAAACATACCCATACCACCCACCAGGGATAAACCCAGAGCACCGGTCAATGGGGCTCTTTTTGCGGCCGCTCCCACCATAGTGGGCCAGAAATAACACACTCCTATGGCAAATAAGATCGCAGCCACGTATGCCATTGGGCCGGTGACGACGCTAAACAGGTAAATACCGATGAATGAAAATATAGCTCCACCCAGCAACACACCGGTTTGACCGAGGGTCGCAATAACGGGTCCGGCAAAAAATCTGCCGACGGCCATCAATCCGGTCACCAGAGCCAGGATCAACATCGGGCTCGCTCCACTTTCAGCCAGGGTTACGCTAACCCACTGTTGCGGACCAAATTCGGTGATAGCGGTGAAAGCCATCGTGACAAACAGGAACAAAAATACGGGGCTGAAAAGAGCTCGCGCATTGGTCGCCAGGGATTGCATTTGTTCCAGTTTTGGTTTGGGAAATGTCTGGCCAAAGAAGAGGGCAAAATAGATCAGAGCAGGGATCAGCATCCCCCATATCTGAGCCTGCCAGCTCATACCAGCGTTGGTCATCGCATAAGAAATGAGACTTCCCAGGACGATCCCTCCGGGGAACCACATGTGAAATCTGTTCAACATTTTATCCACCATATTGCCCTCGTATGCATCTGCGATCATAGGATTACACGCGGCTTCGGTACAGCCGTTTCCAAAACCGATCAGTAGGGTTGAAAGCAGTAAAACCGCGTAACTTCCCGCATAAATGGTCAGAATAATACCTATGACGTGGGTCACAAAAGCGATCTGCATAATCCTTTTAGGTCCGATGGTATTGTAAAAGATACCTCCCAATATCATCGATATGGGAAATCCAAAAAACCACATGGAATTGATGAATCCAAGTTGTTCGCCTGAAAGACCAAATTCCTCCCCGAGTTGCGGGAGAATTCCGGCACGTATGGAAAATGTAAATGCCGTAGTGATCAGGGCAAAACAGCTTCCGTAGAATAATTGGTTCTTGTTCAGTTGCTCATTCATTGAAGTTGCGTTTAGGTTGTTTACTATAATTAATTGGTTTTTCTACCCGTTTGTGATAATGTGAAACCTCTGAAGGGAATGGATTGACTGAATGCAAAAAAATCTGGCCGTATCAATACAATTTCTCTAATCCCCAATGGATTTTCTTAAAAAATTTCAAATTAGGAAATTCAAAAGAATTATCAAGGAATTCTTTTGAAAATTTCTTTCAATTCCAAATTATCACCAATTCCTGACCTGCCTTGCCTAAGGTTACCTATGTAGAGCTCAGGACCTGGTAGTTAGGACATATCGACACACACGCCCTTCAACACACTTACCACTAAGAACTAAAAAATAAGAACTTATTTAAATCCGTTCCAGTTTGACCGGATACGTCTTTCCGGAAGCCCATTGGGGCACATAAATATTTTCATCGCTATCTACGCATACATCGTGCGGATGCCTGAAATCACCGAAAGAGGTATCTTTCCGTTGTTCCTGCAATCGGCTTCCATCATAGAGGGGTTCCGTTCCGCCAGGAGTAGAGACGACCCTGTCGTTTTTATCCAGGATCGTAATATACCCTGAATTGGGGTATTGCTGGCTGGTACTCCGGTACACCGCTGCGTAAGTATGGTCCCCGTGGATGACCGGCCGGCAGATAAACGAACCGGGTACCGATATGGTGGATTGATATTTCCCATCCAGCGAAAATCGCTTCAGTTGCATGTGCGACCGGTTGGTAATGATCAATCCTGGATTGGAAAGCCTGTGATCAATGACGATTCCATGGCAGCATCGGAATGTGTCATCGGTATCTCCGGCTCCACCGAAATGCCCGATATATTCACCCTGTGGGCTGTATTTGATAATATAATTGAGCCCGTAACCATCGGCAATATATATATCCCCTGTGGCAGGATCGACCGCCGTTTCGGTGGGCTTGTACTGTCCGGGATATTCGTATACTCCGCTTTCCCTGGGATAATCCAGTTTCAGTAGAACCCGTCCCTTAAGGTCGGTTTTGACGACCTGATTCCGGTCCGTATCGGTGATAAACAAAAACTGATCTGCGCCTTCGTTGGAGAGCGTCAGACCATGAGCTCCCGGGTATGCCGTGCCCCAGACCTCCAACAGACTACCTGATTTGTCATAAATCAGGACGTTGTTTTTGGTCTCGTTGGTCAGGAGGATCAGTCTTCCTGCAGCGTCTTCGACCATTTCGTGGCAGTCATTGACCGGATTGCGTCCTGCATCCAGCACGCCCCAACCCTGTATTACCTTATACCTGTGGCTGTTGTGGCCGACAATTCTATCATTCATGGTGTTCTTTTTTATAATAATATGTGGCATGGTCAGCATGGTTAAACCGGCCATTCCGCCTTTCTCGATAAATTTACGCCTGTTCATTGAAGTCATATTTGACATAGAAGGGCATCAAGGTACAAAATTCTGATTTGTTGAGAAAGAATTAATTCAGCAATCTGTAAACGCTCGAAGCGCACAAACCGGCGTAGCCGACCAACTCATGGGACGCTCCGTACGGGTGTGAGTTGGG
>CALEIL010000011.1 GCA_937876435.1 uncultured Bacteroidota bacterium | reverse complement strand
AAGCGCCTTGACCTGACTCAAAATATCCTCGAATGATTCTTAAATCTTTATCCTGTCAGAGTACTAGCGCTATTTTTTCTTACCAATGGTCATGTGTCCCTTTGAAGCATGAAATATGTGTTGTAATACTGCAAGTCCCAACGCCTCGGCCTTTTAAAAACTTTATTTCCTATCTCAATTGCACCATTCTGAAAATGGGGAATTGTCCTTTGAAAAATGTATAACACATTATGTAAAATAATATTTGTTAATAAACGATAATGTATACAATATAGATATATATTAGCATACGAAATAAAGGTTTAGTGATCCTTCTGACAATTACTTTTGTTGGGATATCGCCTATATAATGATCAATCGAAACTCCCGAATGTATTCGTTATTACAAAAAATTCATAACTGTTTGTAACACTCATTGTCGATCATAGAGGTAAAATGATTATTGGAAAGTGTTTGAATTTAGTCAATACGATCCATCTCCCATTATCATGACAGATGTAGACACGAGACTGGAAGGCATTAATAACATTTAAACCCTATATTTGGAACATAACCTTCCGGGGTGGAAGAAGAGATGATTGTAGGCAACCCCAAAACTGAAGTTAATTCAAAAGGACCATTTTAGATCGGTTCAGTATTTTATAAAAGACATCATTAACAATATGACAAATTCAAAAACCTCCCGAAGAAAATTTCTCAGAACATCCGCAGTGGCAGCTACATCGTTGGCCATTTCACCCCGATTCGCGTTCGCAGCCCCCTTCGCCTCTACCCGTAAAGTTCGAGTCGGCGTAGTAGGAGGACGGTTTGGCCTGGGATTCTATTTCAACGAACATCCCAACGTAACCGTCGAAGCGGTCAGTGATCTGATTCCCGAACGGAGACAGGCGTTGATGAAGACCTATAAGTGCGATAAGTCCTACGAATCGCTCGAAATTCTTCTAAAAGATCCGAAAATCGAGGCGGTCGGCCTGTTTACCCCCGCTCCTGATCATGCAAATCATGTGGTACAGACGCTGAATGCAGGCAAACACGCCTTGTGTGCGGTTCCGGCGGCATTGACCATCGAGGATTGTTACCGGATCCTCGAAGCGGTGAGACGAACCGGTAAAAAATATATGATGGCTGAAACGTCCACGTACCGGCAGGAAACCATCACCGCCAAAAAAATGTACCAGGAGGGAAAATTTGGGAACATTTTCAGCAGCGCCGCTCAGTACTACCACCCTGGCCTGGAAGAATTATACTTCAACCCCGATGGCAGTACCACATGGCGTCACGGTTTCCCCCCAATGTTGTATCCCACACACGTGACCGCATTTTTGATCGCGGTGACCGGTGAACGACTGACGCGCGTGACTGGTATTGGCTGGGGAGACGACCATCCCATGCTCAAAGGAAATCCTTACAACAATCCATTCTGGAACACCTCCGCATTCTTTAAAACCAATAAGGGCAATTCCTTTACGGGGGAAGTATGTTGGAAAGGCGCGCTGTCACATTGCGAAAGGGGCGAATGGCGGGGTGACAAAATGAGTTATTACATGGGGTACAAAAATGAACCCGTCCATACCGTCCATGCCGGCAAAACCATGACCAAAGACGACGGAGGGTTTACCGTGGCTCATCCGGAACTCAAACCCTACGACCAGGAGATGTGGTGGGATACGGAAGCTTTGCCCGCAGCTATGAGACATAATAGTGGACATGGCGGATCCCATACTTTTATCACGCATGAATTTATCTCCTCGATCGTCGAGGACCGCGAACCCGAGATCAATATTTACGAAGCCCTGGCCTATACCGCTCCTGGTATCATCGCCCATCAATCGGCTTTGAATGACGGGGAAAGTATGCGCATTCCGGATTTTGACTCGTCCAAGGGGTCATGACTCTTTTATGTCATAATTCAAGGGGTCATGACCCCTTGGACGAAGGACCCCATGGACGAATGACCCCCTGGACGAATGACCCCCTTTGAACAATGAATCAGAACAAATGGATAACATAATAAAATCGAAAGAATTAATAGAACAGAACTCACGATGGATTCCCGGCGGAGTCGTTTCGCTCAACCGGAAATCTGAACCCAATATTTGTTTTACAAAGGGACAGGGGAGCCGGGTTTGGGACATAGACGGCAATGAATACATCGATTATCAGGCTGGGTTTTCGGCCTCATTTCTGGGTCACAATGATCCGGATGTCAACCAGGCTGTGCTGCAGGCCATGGAAGATAATTCCGTATTGATGGGGGCAGGGCCCACCCATCTGGAAGGTGAACTGGCCCGGCTTTTTTGTGATGCAATCCCTGGCGTGGAGCGGATTCAGATTACCAATACTGGTTCGGAGGCTACTTTTCACGCGATCCGGATAGCCCGGGCAGTCACAGGGAAGGATCACGTGATCATTATGCAGGGTGGTTACAATGGATGGCACGATGCGGTGGCCTGCAATGTAATCAGTCAGTATAAAAACGTGGGGGACCGGGTCAGTCCCGGTGAATATCCGTTTGATGCCATTTCTTCGGGTATCCCGGAGGTGAGCAAAAGCCTGACCCATATCATCAACTTCAACGATCTGGATTCCGTGGAATACATCGTCAAAAGATACCCTGTGGCCTGTATTATCCTGGAACCTATCCTGCAAAATATTGGACTGGTACAACCGGTTCCGGGATACCTCCAGGGGCTGAGAGAGTTGGCGGATCAACACGAATTTTTACTTGTATTCGATGAAGTGAAGACGGGATTCAGGCACGCGCTGGGGGGGTATCAAAGCATCTGCGGCATCACGCCCGATTTGTCCACCTTTGGGAAGGCAGTTGCGAACGGATATCCGCTGGGTGTCATAGGGGGGAAAAGGGAATACATGGATTACTTTGACCATCCCGATCCGGGCAAACGAGTATTGATCGCCGGAACGTTCAATGCCTTTCCATTGACCACAGCAGCGGCCATTGCGACGTTTGAAAAATTGAGTTCGACGAAGCACGATGTGTATGGACATGTATATGGGCTGGGGCAAATGCTCGAAAGCGGACTTCGCGGCATTTTTTCAGGATACGATATTGATTTTCACATAGCCCGGCAGGGGTCTGCCTTTTGCACCTATTTTATGGATCACGCCCCGGTGGATTACCACGATATTCTCCTTCATCACGACTTTTCTTTTGATCAGAAATATCGACTAAAGCTAATAGAGAAAGGTATCTTCAATTTTCCATTGCCGGTCAAACAAGGAAGTATTTCCTATGCTCATACCCCAGAAGATATAGAAATGACCCTCCAGGCGACCGATGAGGTGATGTCTGAATTGGCTCAAAGCCCCTCTGGAAAAAGAAACGGATCGCGCTTATGAAAATTTGCGATAGCGTTCATGCCCAGGGAGGTGGTGTCAGCAGGATATACCGTGGAGCAGTCTGGTCGAATGGTCAAACCCAGTAATCGGCCTGGTCTCGGGATAGAAATCGATGAGGAGGTAGTGAAGCGTCATCCCTTTGAGCAGGAAATTTTGCAGCGGAGTTTTTACAGCGATGGCAGTGTGGGGAACTGGTGATCCTCGTTTTCTATAACAATTAATAAATAACTGACCAGACATGATTGACGGGATATTATATGAAATTGAGCAGTACTATCAAAAACGAAACGCTCGGGAAGTATTTGTACAAAACTTCAAATCTTATAACTATGGATCGAATTCATAAAGGAAAAGTCTGCATCATAAGTGGGGGATTGGGCGATATCGGGAAAGCTACGGCTGACTCACTGGCCCGGCAAGGATCCGATGTGGCGATTTGTGACGTGCATTCGGAGGATAAAGCGGAGCACTGGTTGAGAGAGATAGAGGGTCACGGAGTCAATGCCAAGTACGATCAGGTCGATGTTTCCCATGCCATCGAGGTACGTGAATGGTTGAGTTCGGTGGAGGAGCAATTGGGAACCCCTTCCCTGGTCATCGTCAATGCAGCTACGGCTACGCTTGAAAGTTTTGCGAGTCTCCAAACGGAACAATGGGATCGTGAAATCCAGATAAATCTCAATGGAGCTTTCTATATGGCGCAGTATGCGACCCGCCGATTGGTGGAGCAGGGCTTGTCTGGCCGTGTGGTCTTTATTGGGAGTTGGGCCGGGCATGCTGTCCATCCCCATATGCCGGCCTATTCCGTTTCCAAAGCCGCAGTGCGAATGCTTTGTAAATCCATGGCTCTCGAACTCGCACCATTCAATATTCTGGTCAATGAAATCGCCCCGGGTTATGTCAATGCCGGGTTGAGTGGCAAAATATGGGCTGAGAATCCTGAAATCAAAGAACACTCTATGGAAAGAGTACCTATCAAGCGAGTGATGAGTGCCCAATCGGTAGCGGATCAGATCGTTTATCTATGTCACCCTGATAATAATCAGATGACCGGAAGTACATTGCTGATGGATGGTGGCCTGAGTCTACTGACATCCTAACCTCCCATATCAATGAAAACCAATCCAATACAAGAATACACATACCCTTCATTTGCCGGTTTCGTCGGGGTATCGGAAATAGATATTACACCTCCGGTCGGAATTTATATGGGCAATTGGGGGGCTTCCACTTCACCCGTTTCTACCGGAACACATCTGCCATTGAAAATAACTTGCCTGACATTTCAGACGGATCGTACCGCAGACCCCTTGGTCATGATGGGAATGGATCTGGGGTGGTGGAAAGATGGTTCCGAAGAAATCACTTTCCGGAAAACCATACTACAAAAATTTGATCTGGAACCTCACCAGTTGATGATCTTCCTTTCGCATACCCATTCCGGACCTTCCATATGTCGTATGGATTCGGATAAACCGGGTGGAGATCTGGTGGTCGCCTATTTGGATGAATTAGAGGAGAAAGCCATTTCCGTCATCCGGTCTGCTCTCGAGACGGCCGAAGAGTCTTTCCTGACCTGGCAATACGGGCACTGTGATCTGGCCCGGAACCGGGATTTGCCGGATCCGCACTCACCCCGCTACCTGGTGGGTTACCATCCGGAAGCAAAGGCAGATAACACTCTTTTATGTGGCCTGGTCACCGACAAAATGGGCCTCGCGCGTGGAGTGATCGTCAATTATGCCTGTCACCCCACTACTCTGGGTTGGACGAATACCCTGATTTCTCCGGATTTTCCAGGCGCGATGAAACGTACAATCATTGAAAATACCGGAGCTCCGGTACTATTTATGCAAGGGGCTTCCGGAGAATTAGCTCCCATAATCAATTATTCCGGGGACACCGCTGTGCCGGATCGATATGGCAGACAATTGGGATATGCCGTATTGAGCACACTGGAATCCATCGCGATCCCGGGTCGTAAATACGCTTTTGATGGTTCTGTGGAGTCCGGAGCACCTTTGGCCATATGGACCGCGGTGGAGGCAGGCATTTCAAATGAACTCATGGCATATCAATATTTGACCAGATACCAGATTAAGGATTTTCCGAAATACAAGGATTTGAAGGAATCAATGGACCATAGCAAGGACCGGGTAGAAAGGGAAAGGTTGTGGCGAAAAATGGCGATCCGAAAAGCCATAGGGGATGGTGATGAAGTAAATACTGGCCTGTGGGTTTGGAAACTGGGGGATGCCTGGGTCATAGCCCAACCCAATGAAGCCTACTCAGAGCTTCAGGTCGGGATCCGGACTATGTTCCCGGATCTGGCCATCGCTGTGGCCAATCTGGTGAATGGGTCCTATGGTTATTTGCCTCCCGAAGATTTGTATCAGGAAGATATATATGCTGTGTGGCAAACACCTTTTGCCAAAGGATCTTTGGAACAACTCACCAGCCAGGTCTGTGAAATCATTCGCAATCTTAATAGTACTCCGTGAACCTCAATCTGACTCTCCTCGACATTGTAGTTTTTGGTGCTTATCTCCTGGCGGTGATCGGATTGGGAATTTATGCTTCCAGGGGAAAACAAAAGTCCAAAAGGGACTATTTTCTGGCGGGTGATAAATTGCCCTGGTATATGATCGGGGGGAGTATTGTGGCGGCCAATATTAGCAGTCACCATTTGGTAGGTGTGATGGGGGTGGCCTACGACCGGGGTTTTATCGCGGTCGTCATCGAATGGGGGGCCATTTTGATTGGATTCAATGCCTTGTTGTGGATATTCCTGCCATTTTATTTGCGCAAAGGATTCTATACGGTCCCTGAATTCCTGCATCATCGGTTTGGCACTTCTGCCAGGACGGTATATTCCATTTTGATATTATTGACTTACATCTTAGTAGAAATCGGGGGAGTGCTTTACCTGGGAGCTCTGGCCCTGCACACCCTGCTCGGGATTCCCGTGATGACCAGCGCTATATTACTAGCCCTGTTAACCGGAATATACACCATAGCGGGTGGTCTAAAAGCCGTGGTATGGACAGAAATGCTCCAGCTTGGGGTTCTACTCATCGGTGGATTTGCTTTGAGTTTTGCAACCATCCATCATACAGGAGGATGGTCCTCGGTTTGGGCAACCTCTGGAGATTGGAAAATGTTTTATCCCGCTGATGATCCCGATTTCCCATGGACGATGTATCTGGGAGGTATTATCTGCATCAGCGTGTTTTACAACGCGACCAATCAATTTATAGTGCAGCGCGTCCTGGCGGCCAAAAACGAATGGCACGCCCGGATGGGGGTTATTTTTAGTCAGTATCTGAAATTTTTGATCCCTCTGATTATCGTGGTACCAGCGCTGGTAGCTCCTTCCATTTTCCCGGATCTGGAACAACCCGACTTGTTGTTTCCATTGCTGGTAGAAACCCTCCTTCCTGCCGGCCTGGTGGGATTGGTGATGGCCGGACTCATCGCGGCGATGATGTCACATCTTTCAGGAGCGATCAATTCATCTACCACGATTTTGACTGTAGATATCTATCAGCCCTATCTCAACAAAAATTCCACGGATCAACAAGCTGTTCGATTTGGCCGGTGGTCCGGAACCGTTATCATACTATTGGGTATTATAACGACGGCTGTTTTTCTGAAGCATTCCGACAAACCGGTATTTCTATACATTTTAAATGCGTATGGTCTTTTTACACCGGGCATCGCTACTATGTTTTTGCTGGGTATATTGTGGAAACGCACCACACACGCCGGCGCCCTGACAGCAGGCATACTGACGATCCCCCTTTCCCTCGGAATGGAAATGTGGTTTCCGGAGATGCCCTTTTTCAACAGGACCGGAATCGTTTTCTGGGTGTGCATGGGGCTTTGTATGGTGGTGAGTTTGTTGACCAAACCCAAGGATGGAAAGGATCTGGATGGTCTGATATGGACCAGGGAAAGTTTGAAATTGCCGGCTGTCGAACTCATCCATTCCAGGGGAATCAGGAATCCACTTTTGTGGTGGGGAATAATCACGGCCATCGTATTGTTTTTTTATATCCGGTTTGCGTGAAATATTCCCGGGTAAACATTCTGTATCTTCCATTCGTATGCTGAAGACCACATCAACAAAAAAAAAAAGCCCCGTGGAATACCACAGGGCTCAGACAGATTACTTCTTGCGTCCGAGGAGATCATTGATCAATTTTGACCATTTTTCGATCAATTGAAGTTCTCCTGAAACTCGTATACTGATATCCGAGTTGAAGAATTCCCATTTGATCTCGGGTTCGTTCCGGGCTGATGGGACAAAACTCAATTCGAGTCGGTCGATAATGTAATGATTCCCTTCCTTATTCCTGACCGTTCGGGTAGTTTTGATGACCTTACATCTTTGTATGTTACCGAGATCCACGGAATGTTCTTCTGCCCCGTTTTTTGTTTGTTTGTAGAAGAAAGCAAATTTCCGTTTTTCGTCTATGCCAATAGCTAATTGGCCAAATACTTCGTATTGGTCTATCTGACAATTTTTTTGTACCGCAATTTCCGAGAGGAACCGAAAAATTCTTTTTTCTTTTTTCTTTTTCTTTCGGTTCATGATGACAAACGGCAGAACGCACAACATAATACTGATAGCGCCAAATATGGCGCTTCCTAAATCCATTTCCATTTTTAGTTATTTAAGATTCATAAATTGTCCCCGTCATGTGGGAACAGAGTCCGGTGAATTCAAGTCAATTTCACAGGAATGTAAAATGACTGCTTAGGAATGGATTACCAAAAATAGTGGAAGGGGTAAATGAGGTCTGATATTCGGTGTTGTATCAGCAGATTTAAAGAGTAATGGCAGTATTGAATGAATCGTGCCTCCCGTACTCCTTCTGTAGATTTGGTTATGGACCACAGGTTATCAATCAGCTTATCCAGATTTGGTCCCGGAAAATTATTGAAGCTGTTGACCGGATTTTGTGATGGGTACGCCTGACTAAAAAGATTACTTGAAGAATCAACAAGATATCGTTCCTGTCCGGAACTTTGATGATTCGTATTCTCTGTACATATTGTCAAAAAAGTCGCGGCAATGACTGCAAAGCAGTATAGTCCCGTTAGGATCAAAACTCCAGTATTTTTGACATTCTGACTCACGATGCAAAAATAGCTTTTTTACCGGACTAAAACTCACGGATTTATGAAGAACTGTTTCAGGAAATGATCCTCATCCTGGTGTAGTTTCAGGGATCCTAAAATGCAACTCTTTCCCATCCTCCTCAAAATAAAATTCGATATCTGTGATGGTTTGTAGATCCTGGAGAAAGACCTCAATGGATTGATTTTTATCGAGGATCCCGGCGAATCTTTTGCTTTTGATGGAAGGGTTATCGAGGACCACGTTGATACCGAACCATCTCGGGATGACATTGCATATTTCGGGAAGACTGGCGTCATAAAAATAAAAGATTCCCTTTTGCCACCCCAGGACCTCTGATGTCTTAAATTTGTTTTCAGAAAATCCCTGCCCTTTTTCGTAAATCATTTCTATTCCGGGAACTATCCGGGTTTCGCTCTCCTGCGTTTTCATTTTTACCGAGCCTTCGATCAGTGCCACTTTATTGGTGACCTTACCGTAAGTATTGATATTGAAGGTGGTTCCCAGCACCTCCACCTCGCTTTGGGGTAAATGAACGATAAAGGGTCGGTTGATGTCCTTTGCGACCTCAAAATAGGCTTCTCCGTCGACTTCGACTTCCCGGGTGTTATTGGAGAATTTGAAAGGAAATTTGATTTCCGTTGCAGAATTGAGCCAGACCAGGGTGCCGTCAGATAATGTAATTTTATAATCGAGTCCCACGGGAACGGTCAGGGTGTTGATTTTATAAATATTAGTAGAGGAATCCGCCAGATTCGCTGTGGAAAACGACAGGGTTTTATTTTCGTTTTCGAGAAATACATCTCCCGACTGGATGTTTCCTTTGGCGTCAGAAAGATTGATTCTCTGACCGTCCGACAGTTGAAGGTTTATATGATCATAAGGTAAATCGACCGACACAACCAGGGGAATTTCTCTATTGGAATCATTCCACAAATAATACCCAACTGAGAAACTCAGAAGCAGTGCAACACAGGCAGCAGCCCATTTTGCCCAGTACAACCGGTGAATTTTTTTCTCCGGTACAGCCTGCTTTCTCCACGGAGGAATTGCGGTCCCGGGATTTTTTACAACCGGGTTCTCAGAATAAATGTTTTGCAATTTATCCCATTTCTGACTTACTACCGGATCGGTTTCAACCAGATAGTCGAAATAATCCTCATCTACTGCATCGATTACGCCAGCGAGTTTTTCGGTCATTAATTGGTGTATTCTATCTCGTTGTCTTTCCATATCTGATATAAACACAGTTTTATGTGCATGAAGGGTTATAGGTATTTCGTTTTAATCAGAAATTCTCTCAGGGTTTTCAAAGCCTGGGCCATCAATTTCTTCACCGTTTCGGGTGCAATATTGAGTTCGGCAGCGATTTCTTTCCGGGTTTTGTCGTACAGGTATCCCAACTCAAAAACTTCCTTTTGCCTTGAGGTGAGCTGGTCAAAGGCAGCGTCAAGTCTTATTTTGAGTTCGGCATTTTCCAGTCGGGTCTCGGGTAAGATATGATCACTGGGAATCAACAATTCCTGGTATCTTCTTTTTCTAGTTTTGTTTTTTGCTATTCGATTGAGGCAGCGGTTTTTGATGCATATAAATAGATAATTTTTCAATCCTTCGGCCGTAGAGAACGTCAAGGTCTCGTATCGTTTATTCTCCCAGAAATCGATGAAAAATTCCTGTACGATCTCCTGAGCTTCCACTTCGTGATTGAGAATAGTGTGGGCGGCTATGACGAGCCAATGATGGTATTGATGGAATAGGTGGTCCATAACCTGTCCATTGCCAGATTGTAGAAGTTGGAAAAAATCGCTGTCAACTTGATTACGCATCTTTTTTGTTGCCGTCCTTGTAAATGTATACTGTTGAGGTCTTTCAATCCTTTCGGTGAATCCTATATTGCTAATATATGAGAATAAATAGTCGGATCACAATCAAATTTTCAAATGACAATTTAGGTAATTTTTGAAATACCTTTATAAAGGTAAACCACTATATTAGGATTTCTTTGCACAAGATAAGAACGTTGCGTATTTTCTATTTGCTGTCTGGCATTTCTCACGATACGTCGGTTCTGCCAAAAGTCCCATCCCCTAACCCAATAGAAATGGGGGTATGGCCCTCCTGGTCAGGGCAAGGATGCGTGGTTTCGTTCCCCGGCTATGGCAAAAATTGAATTTCGCCAACAAGACAAAGACCAATAGCCTTTATAATCCCTTAATCTCAAAGGTGGGAAACTTTCTGAATTATGTCGTCCAATGTTAACATTACTGGCTATTTTCACCTGGTATCCAGAAATATTTTGAAAAAATTAACTTAAACATAACCCATCCAGCTCAAAAGGGTGTATTTAAAGTAGAAACAAATAAAGTGAATAAAAAATCAATGAGGTATGAAGTCTGAATTACTAATTTATCCATCATGTTTTCGGAGTCTATGGTCCTTTTCTTCGAAGCAATTTCTCTACATTATCCTAATAACTATTTTTTCAACTTCCGTTGCTACGGCAGGTGATACCCTACAATCTGAGGATCAGATCACTCTCTCACTGGAGAGGGTCCCCTTGAAAAAGGTTTTTGATGCCATCGAAGAACAGACGGGGGTGGCTTTGATGTACGACCTGAGTGTCGTAGATGACAAAGTGATCGTGAGCATAGAAGTCCACGATGCTGATATTAAAGTGGTTTTTGATGTGCTGTTCAAGGAAAAACCGCTTCAATGGAGTAAACGGGGAAATGTAATACGGATCATAAGAAAGCCCGAGGTAAAAGTCGTTCCCAGGATCGGCAAACGTTACGGAAGTCTTGAGTCGGATTTTTATCACAAACATTTTATGCAGATCGACACCTTATATGGTACGATAGCCGATCACAACGGTGAACCTCTCATCGGGGTCAATATCCAGGTCAAGGGGACAACAAAAGGAACTGCGACAGACTTTAACGGAAATTTTCAACTCGAAAATGTAGATGAAAATGCTGTTTTGGTTTTGTCTTATATTGGTTACCAGACCATGGAAGTTCCGGTGGAGGGCAGTGGCCGGATGAATATCACCTTAGCGGAGGATTCTGAGACATTGCAGGAGGTCGTTGTGATTGGATTTGGGGAAAAGAAAGTGAAGGATCTCACCGGATCCATCAGTACGGTTGGGTCAGAGGTGATTGAAAAAATCGGGATGATTTCGCCTCAGTTTGCCTTACAGGGCAATACCACGGGTGTCCGGGTGATCAACGCGAGCGGGGATCCCAACGAGGCACCTCAGATTTTTGTAAGGGGAATCGGAACCTGGAATGGAGATTCTCAACCTCTGTATGTCATTGATGGCCAGATTATTGAACCGCCCAGATCAGGGAACGAGGACGTCATCAGCGGATTTAATCTGAGTACTCCACCCAATCTGTTTAATCTGATCAATCCCTCCGATATCGAATCAATTTCGGTGCTCAAAGATGCTTCTGCTGCGGCTATCTATGGTAGCAGAGCAGCCAACGGGGTGGTTTTGATTACCACGAAAACAGGTAGATCGGAAGTGCCGATTATCGAACTCAATTCAAATTTTGGAATTCAGAATATTCCGACCTATAGCTTGCTGGAAACGCAGCAATTTATCGACCTGGCCCATGAGATGTACGCCAACAGCAACAACCCCGATGTTAATATTGAGGAGGATTTATACGGACGGTTGGAACCCTTCGAAGCCAACAGGCTGACAAGTTTCAATCCCCAATTTGACCCTCAAAGTCCCTTTTATATCAGCGACCGGACAACGTATGACTGGCAGGATGAATTGGTCAATCGCAATGCCTTCCGTCAAAATTATGATATGAAAGTATCGGGGGCTACCGATAGAATTGACTATTACGTCTCTGCCGGAATGTCTGACCAGGAAGGGGTCATGTACGGAGATGAAATCAGACGTTATACGGGAGCAGTCAATTTGAATATGGATGTGACCAACTGGATAAAGCTGGGTGTCAATTACAAATATACCCATCAAAAGTCATTACTCAATGGTTCCCAACTGCAGGAAATTTCAGATGTATCCCCATGGCAACCCTTGCGGGATCCCAATAGCGAGGATGGATACGCCAGGGTATTGGATCCTTACCGGTTTGGTGATACCTGGCAAGGGATCAAAATATATGGACAGGGGTCAAATTCCAACGCGCTGGCTATAGCTGATATCAATACCAATTCTTTTAAAATTGAAAGAAATCTGGGGCAATTTTATGCTGAAATTTCCCCTTTTGAAAGCCTGACGTTGAGAGGAAGTTTGAACCTGGATTACACGAAGCAGGACAGATATAGTCTGAATCTATTTTCTTTGACCGGTTACTTCAACCCGGTCGGCCAGGATCCTGCAACGGTGGCACCCAATGCCCCCAATAGCCAGGGTAGTATGAGCCACCGAATCAACAACATATTGAATTTTCAGACAGACTTTACGATCATCTACGACAAGGTTTTTGCTGGTAAGCACAATTTAAATTTAACCGCTGCGGTCCAGGATCAAAGACACAAAATGGAGAATATGGATTTTCAGGGTCAAAACCTGACCAGTCTCAACGATGACCCCTTTCTTAATGGTTATAGTGGGGATTTATCCAATAACAATTCATTCTATGGCTGGTACAGACGGTTTTGGTTTGGGATGGTGGGGCGTGCAAGCTACAATTTCGACAGCCGGTATTACCTGGATGTTTCATACCGAAGAGATGCCAGCAATGGTTTTGATGATGATTATCGCTGGGGCAACTTTTATGCATTCTCCGGGGCCTGGAGAATCAGCGATGAACCGTTTTTCAATATTGACGCGATCGATGATTTGAAAATACGTGGGGGATGGGGTGAAGCCGGAAACGACCAGGCAGCCGTGGGTAGATATGCCTTTTTGTCCAGAGCCTCCGGAGGGCTGAGTTCTTACAGATGGGGGTCAGGGAACGGAGATCCCATTGGTATCCAGTCATTTGGAACGCTCGTAGCGGATTTTCCAAATCCGGAATTATCCTGGGAAGTTTCCGCTACTACCAATGTGGGTTTTGATGCTTTTTTGTTAAATTATAAATTGAACGTCACAGCCGAATGGTACAATCGGGTCACCAAGGGAATCCTCCAGACGGTGAATCTGCCGATTTCTGTGGGAACCAACAACCCATTGTTCAATATAGGTGAAATGGAGAATAAGGGAGTTGACCTCGTGGTCGGCTATCAGGATAGAGCGGGTGATTTCAATTTTGGAGTATCCGGAAACATAAGTTTTGTCAGAAATACGGTTACCAGGCTATACCAGGGGCAGCCCTTGTCCTTGAGTGGATTTGAAAGAGCAGACGCGGTAAGGGTCGAAGAAGGTCGTTCCGTCGGTGTGATCTGGGGGTATAAACTGGGAGGAATATTTCAAAGCCAGGCAGAAATTGATGCTTATTTTGCGGAGATGCCGGACAATAATATCAGCAATGTGGATTACGTCCAACCTGGCGATATGTATTTCCTGGACGTTCAGGGTGATCCCACCGAAGAAGAACGATTTTACAGTAAATCACCGGATGGTAAAATTAACAGCAACGATCAGACCGAAATCGGCAATACCATACCTGGATATACCTACGGTGCCAATTTGAACCTCGGCTGGAAGGGTATCGATGTTTCCATGAGCTTTTATGGGGAAGGAGATGTGGAGAAATACAATGAAGCCCGGAGAATTTACGAATCAATGTCAGGAGCAGGCACCAACTATTATACCTCGGTTTTGGATCGATGGACTCCTTCCAATACGGAAACCGATATGCCCAGGGCCATCATCGGTGACCCTGCGGGGAATAATCGATTTTCTACCCGTTGGGTGGAGAGTTCGGCATTCTTCAGGTTAAACAACTGGCAGTTGGGATACACCCTGCCTGCGTCAGTTCTCAATATGTTGGATAATAAAGTACGTTCGCTGCGACTCTACGTCGGTGGACAGAATAATATTTATGTCCACAGATGGGGTGCACTTGATCCGGTCAATGACGCATATCCTTTGCCCCGGGTGTATACAGCAGGTTTAAACATTAAATTCTAATACCTTTACTATGAAAACGATATATAAACTAATTTTAATTTCCTTCACCGCTTTATTTCTGGGATGCGATCCCTCTCTGGTCGATGAGCCACCTTTGGGTGCTACAGAAAATACCTACTTTTCAGATGTCAATGAATTTCGATCCCAATTGACTGGTGTATACGCCTCGTTGTATGACGATTATCATTTTGCGGCCCCATCCTTCAATTTCAATGGCTGGAATACCAGTAATTTTCTGTTGCCAGGCGATGATTTGACGGAGAATTCTGGTGCCAGAACCGATGTTGAATTATTTGATGGATCTCTTAATCCAAATAATGGACGAACGCAGTTTTCATTTCAGACTTGCTACAAAACGATTGGTCGGGCCAATGTCACGATCGATAAGGTCCGGACGATCGATTTTTCAGGCTTTGAAGGGGCAGAAGAAATTGCCAGAATGGAAGGGGAAGCTTTGTTTTTGAGAGCGTATTCCTTTTATAAGCTTTTTAACTTTTTTGGCTCTGTTCCTTTGGTAGTCGAACGAATCAATACGGAGGAAGCGACCAATACACCCAAAAGCCCGGCCATTGATATTCTCAATCAGGTCATCGAGGATTGCACCAATGCTATTGCCATTTTACCGGAAGAATGGTCAGCGGGTAACGCCGGCAGAATCACCAAAAACGGTGCCAGAGGACTACTCGCCAAAGCTTTGATTTTTCGCGCCAATTATACCGGCAATGACAGCGATTACGGAGAGGGCCTGCAGGTATTCAACGCCATGACCTCCTCGCTTACTGATGATTATATAGACAATTTTAGTTCTTATACCGAAAACAACGAAGAATCATTATTTGAAATTCAGGCGACCGTTCCAAGTGGTGGGAACAATAACCTTCAGTTGCATAATGATGGAGCCTGGAGAGGGGTTGAAAATTCCAGCGTTTACCGCGGTTATATGATGGAATTTGGAGGCAAGGGAGACTTCAATGATGCATCTTCTACCAAATTTTTTATTACTGAAAAATTGCAGGATGCCTTTGGTGATGACCCGAGGATCGTGGTTTTTATCAATCCTGATGACGGTTTTGGGGGCAAAATCTTCCAAAAATACAACAAGCCCGATGGTGTAAATGAACTGTCAGGGTTTCATGGTGGGTCCGTCAACAATGAACGGGTCTTAAGGTACGCAGATTTGGTCCTGATTGCAGCGGAAGCGGAACTCAAATCCGGAAATCCTTCGAAAGCCATCGAGCACCTAAATCGGATCAGGACACGTGCACGTGAATGGGGGGCAGCCTCCGGATATGGTGACGGTAATACTCCTGCGAATTATTCCACAACCGAAACCAATGCACAAACCATCATGCAATGGATCATGAACGAGCGGTTTATTGAGCTCGCAGGAGAAGGTCAGCGATGGTGGGATCTGAAAAGGTGGCACGAGTCTGGAGATGTGGACCTGACCGGATGGGATGGAAGCGATGATAATTTTAGCACGTTCCTGGCTTCCCCCGTTCAGTTCGACGTCACGAAGCATTTGCTTTTTCCACTCCCACAAGCTGAAATTGACCGAAATAGCGCCATTATTGAGAATAATCCCGGGTATTAGCGCACGGAAATCGAAAGAGCATCCATGTTTTCAAAACAGATGAGATAAAATATGATATGTATATAGGTGTTTGTGAACCAGCGCAGCATATGAATAATTCTTAAAACTTATGAAGCAGAGTACTGGTATGGGTTTTATCCGGCTGAGACGGATCCGGGTTTTTATATTCTGCGTGACGATGACGGTTTGTGGAAATTTTTGTTGGACCCAGCCGATCGAAGTGACGGTTTATGGCGATGATAAAAGGCAGGTCATAGATGGTTTTGGAGCTCATCAAGGTGATGGGGTAAGAAACGAAATCTGGTGGCAGGAGCTATTTTTTGAGGATGCAGGCGCTAGTATTTACAGGGTAGATCTGACACCAAAATTGATAGCTCCCTTTTCAGATCTCAATGTGTATTCTCCGTGGTTTATGGGGTCTGCGACCAAAAGTGTATTCAATCTGGAAGATGGTGACAACCCCAATGGGCCGGAAGGGAATCGAGTCCGTACTTATACCGGGCCTGAAGATTATTCGCGGGATTTTGGAGGCGAAAATCCTCCAATCGCAGTGATGGGGCCGGACATCGATGAAAACGTCCAATACTTTGTCTATCCTGAGAATGGTGCGATCCAATCGGGATTTAATTATAAAGATGAACTCGGCGACTTCAAATTGATCGGATCCATTTGGTCCCCCTTGCCCTGGGTCAAGGTTTCGTCCGGTAATGAATACGAGCAGGACTGGTGGCCGGGTCCTGTCAAAGGAACCCCCTGGCCTTTCGTTTGGGGAGGGAATTATGCCGGCGGCAAATTGGACGTGTCGGATCTGACACTGCAGGTATTCGATGATTCGGAATTGGGAGGGGAGGGACCGACGAGTTCTTTGACCCAATTTGCGAGAAGTACCGCGGCCTATGTGAAGGGATTTCAGTTAGAATACGGTGTCAGATTCTATGCTATCAGCATCCAAAATGAATTGAACTTCGAACAATATTATAATAGCCTGACGTATCCGTTATCGAGTCAATACATTGCAGCGATAAAAGCTGTCAGGGCTGAATTTGACAAATACGATGATTTAAGGGAGATTCGATTGATGGGCCCGGAAGATTTGCTGGGAGGGGATCCGTATGGGATGTGGCAGTATGGAGGTGGGGATGATGTGGTTCACAAAAATTTGCAATATCTCCATGAAATGTCCAAAGATTCCGTGGCGTTGGCAGCTTTGGATTTTTTCTGCGTTCACGGCTATGCCCGCGATGGGGTCAACGCGATGGGAGGAGATCCTGTCCAATGGAGTTGGTGGTCCAACGGATGGACCGAAAGTCCGGCACCCGGTATTCCGGATAGTATTCGGGGATTTTCATTCTATGGAAAAAAATCCTGGATGACCGAGACTTCCGGAGAAAATCACGAGTGGATCTTTCCCACGGACTCTTATCCCGGCGACGGCGGATGGAGTCTCGCCGTCAAGATTCATCAGGCATTGACCGCAGGCAACCAGAGCGCCTGGATTTACTGGACATTTGCAGAGTCGGATGACGCGGGCAATACCAATGTTTCTGCTCTGACTACTCAGAATCATGGGGCTTCTGCTCCCAAGTACAACGCGTTCAAGCATTTCTCCAAATATATTCGACCTGGTTCTGTAAGAATCAATGCGATTTCTGAAAACGAAAATGAAGTGCTTGCAAGTGCCTTTATCGATCATTCGAAGAATACACTGACGATTGTCCTGATTAATATCACCGACGAAGAAAAGGAAGTTGATTTGAATTTTCAGGCTCTGGAAACCTCCGACAATATATATCAGGTGTTCACCAGTCAGGAAGGTAGTTACTGGGAATCCTCCACACTGGATATCGGCCAGGAATTTGGGGATCTTAAGGTGCCCGGTTATGGAGTAGTCACGCTGTTCAAAAATATGGTAACTACAGGAAGTTCACTTTTAATACCGGATGTGGACCACTTTGATTTATCGCCGAATCCTGCCCGAGAACAACTATCCATCCGCTGGAGTGTGACCAATCCTGTCGATATAAGGTTTTCCATAGTGAACAGTCTCGGAAAAACAGTCATAGAAAAATCTTTCCCCAAACAATCAATTGCAGGCGACCATCGATTGGAATGGAATGTCTCCCAGTATCCGTCAGGAATTTATTTTGTCAATTTGATTAGTAATGGAAGGGTGGCTACCAAAAAACTGGTGGTTGTCCGGTGAGAATATTTATGGTATCTTGTAGGCATATGATCGTTTCGTACAGATATTTCTTAATTGGATATTTCTGCCTGATGTGTCCATTGGCCATGTCTCAAAATCCGGACGTCGCCCCCAATTTTCTTTTTATAGCGATCGACGATCTCAACGATTGGATCGGCGTGCTGCACGGTCACCCACAGGTCCGAACGCCCAATATCGACAAACTGGCGGAGCGTGGATTTTTGTTTTCCAACGCCCATACGCAGGCCCCTTTATGCAATCCTTCGCGGACCAGTGTCCTGACGGGATTGCGACCGGAATCTACAGGTATTTATGGGTTAGCACCCAGGTATCGTTCCCTGGAGTCCATGAACCATGTAGTCAGTCTGCCCCAATATCTTTCTCAACATGATTACCATACCATATCTGGTGGTAAAATATTACATGGAGGAATCACTCCGGAAGAACGCGCCAATGATTTTGAAGAATGGGGGCCGGATGGAGGATTTGGACCCTATCCTGAAGAAAAAATCGTCCGCAAAAAACTGGATATGATCGATCATCCTTTGGTGGACTGGGGACCCTTTCCACGGGATAGCGATACCAGCATACTGGATTATAAATTAGCCACCTGGGCGTCAGATCGATTATTCAAATTGAGCAGGGAGGAACGGGAACAACCTTTTTTTCTTGCGGTGGGATTCCATAAGCCTCATGTGCCTTTATACGTCAGTGAGAGGTGGTTCGATTTGTACCCCGGGGATGCGATCGTCCTACCTCCGGCACCGGATTACGACCGAATGGATGTGCCTGATTTTGCCTGGTATTTACATTGGTTTCTGCCAGAGCCCAGGTTGAGCTGGTTAATAAACAATAATGAATGGGTAGCAAAAGTAAGAGCTTATCTCGCGTGCATCAGTTTTGTGGATGCCCAGGTGGGGAGGGTGCTGGATGCTCTGGAGGAATCCGGACTTGCAGACCATACGATAGTCATTCTTTGGTCCGACCACGGCTACCATCTGGGGGAGAAAGGGGTCACGGGCAAAAATACGCTTTGGGAACCATCGACGCACGTCCCATTGATCTTTTCCGGACCCGGTATTCCGGCCGGTGAATCGAGCGGTGAAGCGGTGGAATTGTTGGATATGTTTCCCACGATCCTTGACCTGGCGGGGATACAGACCATCTCACAATTGCAGGGAGTTTCCCTGAAGCCCTTTTTTGATAATCCAGAGTATGAGCGGGATATTCCTGCCATCACGACGCACAACCCGGGCAATCATTCTATCCGAAACAGCAATTGGAGGTACATTTCATACGCGGATGGGAGTGAGGAATTATATGATATGCAACGGGATCCGTATGAATGGAAGAATCTGGCCGATGTCGTGGAATATGATTCCATCAGAAATGAAATGAAAAAATGGGTGCCTTCACGGAGCGAATCTTTAGCTCCGGGAAGTCGTCATAGAACACTGGAGAAAAGAGGAGAGGATTGGTTCTGGGAAAACGAAATAATAGATTTTGGCATGCTGATAGACTGAGCAATGGAGTATTCGGGTGTTTATGGAAAGATAACGGGGTGTGACGAAATACTTTTTCCAGTTATCCTTTTCACTCCGGAGTACTAGGAGATCTATATTTCAATTTGATTCAACATCAATTAATTTCAAACCTATGAAATTCAAAAAACCCTTTCTTTACGCACTCATTAAGGATTCTGAGTGGATACTACATAGCCTGGCCTGGCTGATGCTGACAGCACTTTCTGTTACCGGGCAATCTCCACCTGCAGACGAGGCCGGGGATATCCGATTGGTCGTTCGGGGGGATGATATGGGTATTTCACAAGCTGTCAACCAGGCCATTATAGACTGTTATAAAAATGGCATAGAGACATCGGTCGAGTTGTTGGTGCCGGGACCCTGGTTTCTGGAAGCAGTGGAAATGTTGAAAGAAAATCCGGGACTGGATGTCGGAATTCATTTAACCCTGACGAGCGAATGGGAACTCCTGAAATGGCGTCCCGTCACTGATTGCCCCAGTCTGATCGATTCCAACGGGTACTTTTTTCCTGTGATATGGCCGGGGGAAGATTTTAGCCAGGATCAGGCTTTGAGGAGTCAATCATGGGATATCGTAGATGTAGAGAAAGAATTGCGGGGTCAGATCGAGCTGGCCCTGAAGCACCTTCCTGAGATCAGTCATATAAGTGGCCATATGGGATTCCAGAGTATGTCGCCAGAGGTAGATCGGTTGCTTGAAAAACTGGCCGCTGAGTATAATCTATTGTATCGGATGAATTTTGATCGATTGGATTTTAAAAAGAATCATTCTGATGCGTCTTATGTCCCGGCTTTTAAAGAGGCTTTGCTGAGTGCCTCTCCCGGGACATATTTGTTCGTCGAACACCCTGCAAGGAATGGTCCTGAAATGCGATCCGTATTTATGAAAGGTTATATGGACGTCGCAGAAGATCGTCAAAAGGTCACAGATCTGTTTTTGGATGAGGGGGTGAAACAACTCATTCGTGAACAAGGAATCCAATTAATCAATTATCAGGATTTGCAAAAGTCTGACCGATGAAAAAAAACTTAATCTGGATTGGCGTTTTATTCGGTCTTATCGCATGCGGCCGTTCTTCGGAGGTGCTTGTCGGGGACCTGAGAGTAGAATATCTGGAAAATCCAAAGGGCCTGGAAATTGAAACTCCCCGTTTTTCATGGAAGCTTTCGGGTTCGGAACGGGGCATTTCTCAGAGTGGTTACCACGTTGTCGTGGCTACCGGTGAAAGTGATGACGATATTATATGGAATAGTTCTCGGGTGGAATCTGATGAAACTTTGAATATCGTATACGCAGGACCAGATCTGGAAAGCGGTCAGAAATATTATTGGAAAGTCAGAATATGGGATCAACTTGGGGAAGCATCAGGATGGAGCGACTGGGCAGGTTTCCATATGGGGCTGTTCGGTCCGGATAGCAAAAAGGCAAAATGGATCACTATCCCCGATTCCGGGGTTTCATCTCCCCTTTTACGTGCGGAGTTTGAAGTCGACCAGAATATAGAATCGGCTACCGCCTATGCATCGGCCATAGGTTATTATGAATTTTATTTGAATGATCAGAAAGTGGGCGATCACCTGATCGATCCAGCGATGACCGATTTTAGAAAAAGGGTTTTGTACGAAACCTACGATATTACCGATCTGATCAAAAACGGGAACAACGCGGTGGGGTTGTGGCTTGGCAATGGAGGCTTCCGGGTGGGCCGTACAGACGGTCGGTGGAGTTGGTACGGGAGTCACTATTCATACGGAACCCCAAGGGGATGGCTACAGATTGAGATTTCATTGACCGATGGTTCGACCCAGACCTTCTTCACCGATGAAAACTGGAAGGCAAGCGCGAGCCCCATCGTGTACAATGATGTATATGGAGGCGAAGATTACGATGCCCGGTTGGAACAGGAGGGATGGTCCGCGCCTGGCTTTGATGATTCCCGATGGTCATTGGCGATGGTAGCCGACCATTCAGCAATCAAAATGGAACCTCAGTTGATGCCGGCTGTAACCGTGACCGAACGATTCCAACCCACGGTTACGCTGCATCCTGATTCCAGCACTTATTTATTTGACTTCGGTCAAAACTTTGCGGGAGTGTGGTATATCGAGGTGGAAGGTGAGGCTGGGTCCCAGCTCAAAATAAGGGGGGCAGAAACCTTGAATGATTCGTTGTTTCCAGCTCCTTTGAAGCATGGAGACCGCTTGAGTATGAACAAAGTGTACCACCGGGACGTATGGTCTACTTACACTCTCAAAGGGGGGATGAAAGAAACCTTCCATCCAAGGTTTTTTTATTCCGGATTTCGGTATCTGGAGGTATCCGTGGAGCAGGGTCAGATCCATAACCTTCGGTCAGAGGGTTGGGCGATTCACAATGACCTTCCTAGAAATGGCCATTTTGAGTCTTCGGATTCCTTATTGAATAAAATTTACCGGGCTGCGGTCTGGTCACAGAGAGGGAATTTGCACGGTTATCCGACGGATTGTCCACACCGGGAAAAAGGGGGTTACAATGGAGACGGGCAGGTCATAGCTGAAACATCGATTCACGATTTTCATATGCATCCCTTCTATTTCAAATGGTTAAACGATATGCGGGATTCCCAGGAAGATAATGGCAGGATCCCCAATACTTCTCCGGCTGTCATCGGAGGAATAGGTGGTGGTATAGCCTGGGGAAGCGCTTATATTTTATTGCCCATGTGGATGTACGAATATTATGGTGATGTGAGAATTCTGGAGGATCACTATCCTTTTATGAAAAAATATATGGCGTATCTGGGAGATCTGGCTTCCCACGACGAGGAACCTCTAGAGAAATTTATTATCAATGAATTTGGTGGCCATTGGGATTCCCTGGGCGAGTGGGAAGCACCCGTCAGAGAACGCAATGGGCCCGTGAACCCTCTGACCAATACGTATTACTGGTATTTGAATACCCTGACCATGAGCCGGATTGCCAGGGTGCTGGAGAAAGAAGAGGACATCCGGGTGTATGAGTCACTGGCAGAATCTATTAAATCAGCCATAAACGATAAATTTTATCTGAAAGACCTTCATCTCTATGGAACAGAAGAACCTTACCAGGGATATCTGCTCTTTGCATTAAATGGAAATATCGTTCCGGAAGAAGATCGTGAGAAGGTTTTGCAAAATTTGATTGATGACATTATGGTCAAAAGCAGAGGGCATCTGGGCACAGGTATCCTGGGAACGAAACATTTGTTTCCGGTGCTGGCCGGAGCAGGGCGGGAGGATGTGCTCCACGCCATGGTCACTAAGACAACATTCCCGAGTTGGGGGTATTGGATTGCGAATGGCGCCACGACTCTTTGGGAAAATTGGGCTGGTCAGAATTCCCACAATCACCAGATGTTTGGCACGGTCAACGAGTATTTTTACAAGTATCTGGCCGGGATCAGACCCCCCGGGGAAGGAATGACTTCGGTAGGGTACAGGCAGGTTCATATACAGCCTTACATTGCGGAAGGTTTGAAATACGTGAAAGCCTCGGTCGAGTCTGTCAGAGGCCGGATCGGTTCAGAATGGGAAAAGGTGGATGGAGGAACCCAATTTACTGTGGAAATTCCGCCCAATACGTCAGGATTTTTCACCATTCCATTGGAAGCCGGTCAGGTCCGGAAAATTGAAGAAGGAGGTAAGACCCTATGGGAGGATGGAACACTGGTGGATCATAATATTTCAGGAGTACAGGCATCCGCTTCCGATGGGAGCATCCGGATTTCTTTGAATTCTGGAATTTACCGATTTTTTGTAGCAGGGACCGTAAGCCGAATCAATAGGATGGGATTGTGAGTTGTGCAGGAAGAAAAGGGTATTTATAAAGCCGAAACCAGGAAAATAAGAACATTTAAAATATGAAAACGGAAAACTTTCTTTGTCTTGTAGCCCTATTTTGTTCTCTGGGCTACCAGGCTCATTCTCAGGATCTGGTAAATGTGAAAATTAACAGTCAAAAACAATTTCAGGAAATAGAAGGATTTGGAGCTTCCATCATCGGTTGGAGAGATGATGTAATACCCATATACGAGGACGAGCAATATCTGGACTTTGTGGTCAACCAGCTTGGACTTTCCATATTTCGGATGCAAATCTGGCCCAACGTAAGTACCGAACCGATCGAAAATATTGAAGATATCCGACACGAGGATTTCAATTGGGAGGGTCCGGGAAATAGGGGACGGGTCAATATGAATTTTGCGAAAAGGATTCTCGAAATTAATCCTGAAATTAAAATCATAGGAAGTATCTGGAGTCCTCCTGCGTGGATGAAGGACAATAAAGCAATCGATGGAACCAGGGCAGGTTTTATCCATGATCCTGGAAGAAAGTACGATATTGACAACCGACTGAGTGATCATATGTACGATCATTATGCCAAGTGGATATACGAGTGGATCGAATACATGAGAGAACAAGATGTTCCCCTTTATGCCCTTGGTCCACAAAATGAACTGATGTTTACGGAGCCATATGAGTCGAGTATGTTTACCGGGGATGAATTTGCCAGACTCGTATTGAAGATCGGGCAGCGGTTTGAGCAGGAAGGATCTGCACGGCCGATCATATACGGTCCCGAAGATATGACGTTGGCCACCTATGAACCCGACAACCCAACAGCCCGGCATAGTCCCTACGTCAATGCGCTTATGCAGGAAGAAGTCGCGCCCTATTTTGATGTGTTTGCCACGCATGGTTATACAGATGGAGTCCAGGCAGGGGGAAGACTGGATCCAAAAAAGTATTGGGAAAGTATAAAACAATTTGGTCGACCATATTGGATCACGGAGGGTGGAACGGGAGGCCACGAATGGCCCACCCCTATAGAGGATGGCGTGGCCTCGTATATTCATCATGCCCTGGTAGATGGCCACGTCAGTGCCTTTGTCTGCTGGCAAATATCAGATGTGGAGCGCTCCACCCATGGGATCATGGATATGAAAACACCTACCAAAAAGACGTTTGCTGCCATGCACTACTGGAAATATATCCGACCGGGCTTCGTTCGGGTACAGGCTGAATCGGAGAACGGCGACGTAAGGGTAAGCGCGTTTAAAGATCCTACAACGGATCGGCTCGTCATCGTCGTCATCAACAACAAGCCTGGAAAGGAGATCCTCGACGTGGAAACCAAAACTGACAACGGGAAACAATTCGTTCCGTACGTAACATCTCAAACTAAAAATTTTGAGAAAGGTGAGGTCATCGCCGTGGAAGACTCAGGTATCCAGGTAGAAATGGAAGGCAATTCAATCATGACCCTGGTGGGTTCATATTGAAGAATAAATATTTCAACTTCCCGACTGCTAATAGGTAATATTCAGTGGGTGAACATCCGAAGCTTTATTTCCGCTATAAATAGGAATAAGGATGTGATTTGGAGCGGAATGATTTACCAACTTGCGCCTGGAATACTCAATTTTGGTTGTTATTGGCCACATCGGGAATGCTCCACAGGAAATCTGTTTTCAGTTTTCCGATAAATACTTCGATGCTGTCCCGTTGCCCGTCGGTCACCGAAGTAATGACCTTCCCCATCTCCATATCCACGTAAGCATCGGCCATGTAAAAATCGTTGTCGACGGTGTCCGTTTTAAAATAATGGGATAAAGCGTGGCAACTCATACAGTTCGATTCCACCCCAAATTTGTTTTCGATTATACCCGATGAGGTTTGCACAATTCCAGGGAGCCGGATGGCCTGATCCGGACCAAAACCAAACGGAGCCTCCAGGTAGGGATTGAACGCATAGACCGGTTCACCATCGATATTGCCACCTGTGTACGGCTGTACCGGATCGATCATTTGATAAGCGATCGTGGTAGCGTAGTGACTGACCGCAGAGTCGGTGATGAAGGTTCTCAGATCAGCTATATCCGTGGAACTTGGGAAAAATGGATCGTCGGGATCGGGAGCCCAGAAAAATGTTTGCCAGGTCCATCGTCTGATTTCTTTGGTGGTCATATGCATCCCGACCAAAACCGCATAATCTCCCGCTTTGATGTTTTGATTTCCTTCCTGCTCTACCAGTTTTACCTCTTCTTCCGTTAGCCGGTAATAAATAAAATCGTTTAGGTTATAGGAACACTTACTCTCCCAATCTGTCGAAGTTGAATCACATGTCATTCCAGTGGAAGGGGAGGTGTTTTGGAGATTGATATAAACATAATTGTTCCATTCGTTACTGGGATACGGACCTGGAGTAGCAGGCGGTCCTTTCCAGACTGGAATTCGGCCAAAATCGTCATCCTGAGAAATCACATATAAAACGGGTTTGATGGCGATGGACGAATTTGGGAATTCCTGGATGGACGTGCGTCCTTCCTCCAGTAATTCTTGCAATACTTCACCTGACAAGTAATCCTGTTTCCCCGCAAATTGAGCTGCAGGATCGTTGTATTGTACGGTTACGTAAAACGCCGGATCCAACTCTGCCAACGCAGCAGCGTGAAATTGTCTCGGTTTGTCCAGATCCAGGAGTTTTTGAGAAGAAGGTTGTATTCCGCTCTGGATCTGGTTGGGGCTTTTCCAGGTCATCCATTCACGTAATACGCCACCCTGCTGAAGACTATCCAATGGTTGGTTGATCATATTCCAAACTTCCCAGGTATGGTGCGCCATGGAATCCAGTTGGCCGGCGGAAATCCATCCATCTATGACGTTGGAATCGGTTGGAAATTCAAAGTTGGTAGCGATGGTGACATCTTTTTCGGACTCAGTAGATTCATTATTACAATTGATAGTCAGCAAATAGAAAGCCACAAAAATTAAGACGATCAGGAAATTTTTCATCGAAGTAATTTTAGAAGGTTATACGGATGACCACGAGTCAATAATTCGAATATGCTTATTAAGGGCATAATATACAATTATAATTTCGAATAAAAGTAAAATAGTATAATAAAAGAGTGTTTTAGTTCGGAATGCGAAATATGAGGATATCTGGAACGAATATCAAGAGCTTATGCAATAGAATATTGGGTCTTAATATGGGAAGTCATCAAGCTCCTATTAAATAGACATGACGGAAAAAATGTTAATATGAGATTTTAAATCCGAATTACCAGGATTGCCAGAACTCTTCCGTTTCCATATCCATGACGGTCAGTGGTCCGGCATATCCTGCACCAGTATCCAGATTCCAGACGTTAAGACACTTTTTGGGAAGACAATTTTTTTGAGCGGGGTTTTCAAGTAAGTTTGTGTGTCCTATGAAAATCGTGGGATATTCCCGGAAACAGGGAAATGAAATGTCTTGTGAATCTTCTTCCCGCAGTGCGGTTTTCCACATAGTTCGATCCCACATCACGAAATCGTAGGTCATATCCTGGAGAAAAAGGTCAAATCCTCCATGGACCAAAGCCTGGTTGTCAGAAGTAATGTGGTAGGGAAGTGCGGACTTGTAAAAATCCAAATGAGCTTTGGGGATGTCTCCGTCAGAAAACCAGATATCGGTCCCGGGATTTATGATTTCCACACCATAACTTTCCAGGGTGTCAAAACCCCCGTTTCGCTGCCACTGGTCTGATATGGGCCTAAGTGGCCCGGTCTGATCAAAATGATCCAGAAGATACTGGTCGTGATTACCCCGGATGCAAATCTTGTCCGGAACGGTCAGAATATAATCTACCACACCCCGGGATTTGGGATGCCGGTCTACGTAATCGCCCAGAAAATACAATTTATCTTTGGCCGGATCGAAATGTGCGTTTTCCAACGCTGCGAGGAGCGCATCAAGATTTCCATGGATATCACCTATTGCCAGTCGTCTCAATTCTTCAGATTTTTGACAGAGTACGAAATAAAATATGAGCACAAAACTACTAAATTCCGGGTAGTTGCCTTTTTTGTAAATCCCCGGGTTCCGATAATTAATCTCAAATTCACGAAGGGTGGTCTGCGAATGGATTTGTAAAGAACTGATGATGCCGATGCCGGATATGATCCTTCGATCATTGTTCTTTGGTGATCAGATATAAATCCCGGTATAGCCGACCTTTGTGACCGCCTTGCTGTCTACCCCTCGGACTCAAATCAAAATACCCGATTTTTTGAACGTGATAATCTTTGAAATGTGCTCTAACTTCCTTTTCCAAAATTTCATACGCCAACACCCCGAAGGCAGAGTCATGGGGGAATAGATAGGTGTTATCGTCTGCCAACACGGGTAACTGGGTCCCATAGTCCCATATCATCTCGGGACTGGCCTCTTCAAATTCATAGACCGTCAGGCCTGTCGAATCCTGCCAATGTCTGAGTTGAGAGAAACTTTTATACTGCGGATTGTCCGAAAGCGCTTCGGAAAGCGGCAATCCAAATAACACCAGGGCACAGGTGAATACGATTGTCAGGTAAAACGCAAGTCCGATCAGCGACCGGATAAGTGCTCTCATTATACCCAATCCCACCACAAACAGAGAAACACTGAGTAAGATAAACCAGATCCAATACCCATCCAGCAAATCCTGCAGATACCAGTAACCACCAAATGGAATGCATATTCCTACTATTCCTACCAGACCAAACTGAAGCCATACAGGTATTTTCTCTCCGATTTTAAATTTCGCAGATCGAAATTCAGTGATAATATATTCCAGATAAAACCCCGTATTCATCGCCAGGGGAATCAAAACCGGCAGTAAATAGCGGGGCTTCTTTTCAGGAATGAGCGAAAGTAAAATCACGGCTCCCAATGTCCATATAAGCGTAAACTGGTAGCCCTTTTTATCGAAGACTTTGTCCTTCAGATACGGATATATCAATCCTACTACGGAA
>CALEIL010000010.1 GCA_937876435.1 uncultured Bacteroidota bacterium | reverse complement strand
GGCGCAGCCGCACGATCGTGGTGCCGTCGATGGCGACCATTTCTGCTTCTTCATCCCCCAGTTCGTCCCATCCGGTTTGAATACTGGCATCCAGTGAAGGAAACACGTTCTTGAATTGGTTCTCAAAATCGGTTAAGTTGTCCAGGCTGGCTTTGGTTTTGGTGGCACAGGTCTCCAATGCACTGCTCAGTTGAGTAAGCAACTCTACAATTTGGCTGTTGGATAGCTTATCTACATTTTTAGTGATCTGCTCACTGAATGCTACAAAGTCTGTCCCATAATCGATAAAGGAAGTTAAGATAACTACCCAGGAGTCGGGTGATTTTTCGATCCAATTGGCTCCTGCTTGTGATAACAGTTTCATTTCACTTCGCACGGCGGGTATCCAGGCCGGTTCCTTCGGAAGTGTGCCTATGAGCGTATCCTGAATACCTATTGAATATCCGGAAATTCCATGAATTTCATTGAACAGGGTCGTCAACTGATTTTTCGTGGTATTAATATCGGGTGCAAACATCTTGAGTTGTTTAAGGGGTAATGGAAATTATTCAGTACTCACTACTAGGTAAGGATCAAAAGTCATCGCTTTTCCGTCGATGGAAAGGGTGGCATTGTATTGGACAGTCTGGGCTTTGCCCTGCACTTCTATGCGCCCTTCCCAATATTCTTCCCCGGGAAGCCCTTGTTTTACCGGAGTGAGAAAATTGCCGGAAATCATTTGCCCCGAAAATCCAGTAATTTCTACATCATTTCCCGGATTCACTCCGGTGACCCGCCAATTGATTATCTGGCCATCCTGACACGCTGTTCTCAATTCAGCTTGTCCTTCACTTCCGGAACCGACATATTTATTGGTGTCGATCAGATAAATGTTGGAAGTCAGGTCATTGCTGGCCAAGGCTCCTTCGGTGTCTACCACCATTAAAACATCGATTTGTTTCATATTTCACAGATTTGATTTATGGTTATTTTATGATTTCAAACTACTTTTATATAGGCATCAAAACTCATGTTTTTACCATCCAGGGAAAGGTTTATGGTGTATTTGTACGCACCAATATCCCCCCTGGTCTGGACTTTTGACTGCCAGGTCTCGACCCCTTCGATGCCTTGTTTTATGGGATGAGCGATCTTGGAATTGATTAATGGACCTGAAAAACCGATAATGTCCGTTTGATTGCCTGGATTGATACTCGTGATTCCCCAACTTAATTGTTGACCGTCCTGGCAGACCGTCACAAGGCTGGAGGTGCCTTCATTCCAGGATCCTACATAACCATTCGTGTCCACTATATAAGTGTTTTCTTTAAGATTTCCGGATGCGATCGCACCTTCACTGTCCACTATAACCAGGATGTTTATAGTTCTCATAAGTCTTAGAACGGTGTGTTTCACTATCCATTAGTCTAATAATCTATGCCGCGCACGACTGATTTTTACCTCATTCGGTTCGGCCGGCAACCGACACGACTGGGCATAAACCACCTGGTCACTCTTTAGCAACTTCAAAATCATCTGGTATTAACCGAGAATAGCTTCAGTTAAGGAGATGTTTTTGTTTGGCGGAGATCGTTAAACTTATGTGAAGTTGTTGACAATTCTCAAATGTAATACTATTTGTAAAAATACCAAAAAAACAGATAAAAAAATTACAAAAAAAATTTAGGCATGATATAATGTCTTATAAGTGGTGTTGTGTCTAATAATATTTGTGCGTGGTTGTCCAAGGCAAAACTGGTAGGTCAATGACCAATATTATTTGTTGTAATGGAATTACTGATTGTATGGCGGATATATATTACGCCGAGACTTCCCTGGGACGGCCGGTGGCCGTCAAAGTATTGAAGAGGGAATACAGTGAGAGCAGTATGGTCAAAGAACGGTTTATCATCGAAGCCAAGACCACAGTAAAGCTCCATCATCCCAATATCCGGGAAGTGTATGACCTGGGGGAGATCGATGGGCGTCCGGTCATTATCATGGAATATTTGGAGGGGAAAAGTCTGTCGGATGTATTAAATAATCAGGGAAAAGTCGATGAGAGAACAGCTTGGTATTGGTTTGATCAAACGGTATCCGGTCTCCAATACGCCCACGAGCAAGGTGTTGTCCATAGGGATATCAAACCGGCCAATCTCTTCCTCACCCGTGACGGGACGATTAAAATCCTGGACTTTGGTATCGCCAAGGTAAAAGAAAATATCACCATGACCGAGACTGGGCAAACGCTGGGTACGTTAATCTATATGAGTCCGGAGCAGGTGCTTGATCCCAAGCGAGTAGATGAGCGGACGGATATGTATTCGCTCGGCGTCACATTTTATCACCTACTGTCAGGAAAGATACCATATGGTATTACCACCGATTCAGGGTACCTGATCCCAATGTTCGTAAACCTCCTGATCATCGATCTTCCATGTTCCAACCAGAAAATCGGGGAATTGGGATTGGGCGTTCAGCATCCCCATGGTCAAATATACGCTCAGGCACATAGTAATCCACAGACTGAAGGACCTGCTCGATACCATTCCCAAATTTATCGCTGAAATGCGTTTGGATGTTCGTTTCTGACCATCAGCTGAATGCTGGCACGGAGACTGAAGTGCGGTGAAAGGTTCTCTGGTATGCATATCGATAGATTTTTACAGAGTAGGTATCATACCCTGTCCAAATATAATCAAAAATCTATCGACGCTTGGGTGGAATTTCATCACCCTTGGGCTATCAAAAAAGGCAACCCATCGTGCCGACTGACAGATGGGTTGCTCGATAGCTGGTAGTTTTGTTCACGGGAATCAAAACCATTTGACCTGGTCCATATCTTTGTTGCGAAGGAAGGTTTTGGTTTTATGAATGAAGTATTTGGCCGCCGCAGGATCCCCGCCCATCTCTTCCCACAAAGGGGTATGTCCCTGTTCGGGGATTATGAACAAAGCGGCGTGGGGCAAGGACCGGTACAGTTCCAACGCCTGTTCCATGGTGAATGCCGGGTCTTTTTCGCCCCACACCACCAACACCTTTGAGGTGATCTGAGCGAGTTGATCATGTGTTAACTTCTCTTTGCTTTCCGCCAGCCCGTTGTACTGACGAAAGATGTGGTTCAGTTTTTTCACATCCCCTTGATATAGTTCCAGGTACCACTGCCGGGTGGGTTCATCCAGATTTTCCCAGGTGTCGTTGCGAGCGATTTCTCTAGCAGTAGCTCCCAGATAGTGTGGGGCATTGATGATTGCTATGGACTGGAGTCGCTCCGGTTGCTTATATCCCATATGGAGCAGGATGATCCCTCCGGCGCTGTGCCCAATTCCCTGTATGGTATCAGCTCCAATTTTATCCATAAATCGAAGCATCAGATCAGCATTTTGGCCAAAACTATATTCTTCTGGCAATGGGGTGGATCCACCATGACCTGGCAGGTCGGGGACGATGACCGTATTGGAATCGGTATAGGCGTCGGCAAAATGGATCCATTGATCGCCGGTCAAGGTTATACCATGCAACATCAACAGGACGGGGCCTTGGCCTTTGACCTGGTACTGGATTCGATAGCCATCCACCTTTAAGCTTCGTTCTTGAAACCCCAGGTCGGCCCATTGGGCGTTGCTGATCAAAACGTTCTGTAGGAAAAACAATAAAATGAGCAGTTTTTTCATAATTTGAAAATTGATGATGAACAAAAAATCATTCATAGGAATACAGATTTAGTGATGAAATTGATTGGATAAATGCGTTGTCAGGGTTTGGCAAATCTGGTCGATGTGGCTGTGGTCGGTACCGCAACACCCACCTATCACATGGATCTCGGGAAGCAGTTCGGTGATTTGTTGATATCCGGTAGATAGCAAGTTTTTGTCTCCCGTGTCCAGTGATTCGGATTGGTCCAGTTCGGCATGGCTCTTTAGCGATGCGTTGGCCCGGATGCCTTGAATTCTGGAAGTCCAGGTCTGGCCCGAACTAAGGGAATCAATAAAATGCCGCGGGTGCGCGCAGTTGATCATATAAAATGCCGGGTATCCTTGCGTAGCCTCATCCGTTTGTCCGATCACCTCCTCTAGTGTTTTGCCGTCGGGTAAGCGACCATCCGTTTCCACGGTAAAAGAAATCACCACCGGAATATGGAAGGTCTTCGCTGCCTGGGCAATGCCGATGGCTTCTTCCAGGTAATTGATCGTCAATGCGGTGACCAGGTCTGCATCGGCGAGTGAAAAAGCCTGGATTTGGTCAAAGTGATATGATCGGGCTTCGACCGGTGTCATAATGTTATCCGGAAAATAGCCATCACCTCGTGGACCGATATTCCCGCTGATCAGCATCGGTTGGTCGTTTTTCCGATGTTGCCGGACCATTTTTCGACCCAGTTGAACGGCGCTTTTATTGATCGCGCTGAGTTCGTCCCGGGAATAACCGAGCTTAGCCCCCCAGTCCGGGTTCGCCCGCCACGTTGGAGTTTCAAAGATAAACCCCGCATCGTAGCGCGATGAAAGGTTCATATAGGGAATGTAGTACTCTTCCAGTGTTTGCAGGCCTTTGGCATCGTTGAGAAGTTCAAAAGCTGAAAAATGCCGGAGTTCGATTCCTCGGTGAAATATCAAGGTAGATTCCAATCCTCCGTCGGTGAGGAAGAAACGTTTGCTGGAAAGGATTTCGAGTAAGTTCATTGTGCTGTATTTTTGGTTGCTAGATAGTGGTAATGATTAATGGTCAGCTTTTGGAATATGGTTTGCTCGGATCGTTATCATGCCGACAATCAGAGCTATACACTGTTGTTTGACTTTATGTGGTGAATAATTCAGGTTAGGGGGTGAGTACGATCCTGGTTGTCCCGTTCCATCCATCAGCGCGCGTCACCTTAACGACGTAGATCCCATTGGGGTGTCCGCTCAGATCGAGGTCTACTCCTGAAGACACATATCCGTGCTTCACTACTTTTCCCACGTAATCAAAGATTTGGTATTGGTAAATTCCAGGAGCAGGGAGTTTTAATTTCAGCCGGGAGGAAGTGGGGTTGGGATAGGCAGTCAATTTATCGACGGTATGCGCAGGAGGATCAAATCGTTGGTGGAGTGTTTTGTCCTCGGC
>CALEIL010000009.1 GCA_937876435.1 uncultured Bacteroidota bacterium | reverse complement strand
TTTGGGGCAGCTGAGATTTTATCTCAGCTGCTTTTTTTTTTGAGAGAACGTCAGCGCAAATCTGTGAAATCAGCGGGAGACATACTCTTTGACAATAGTTCTGTGTACATCTGTACTTTCCCTTTTGTGAATGTTGTGCAGATTGGATTCAGGTAGTAGACTGCTAACAGCTAACAGCCAATAGCTAACAGCTAACAGCTGCGTGCTTTCCCTATATAGTCAGGATGTCCTTTTCTTTGGCGTCGATGTAATCATCAATTTTGGTGTAGAAAGTTTTCACCAGTTCATCGATGCTGTTTTCCAGCCGTTTTCCGGCGTCTTCGGGATAGCCGTCTTTAACTTCTTTTTTGATCGCATCCATGGAATCCTTGCGTACATTGCGGATGCTGACCTTAGCGTCTTCTCCCAGCGCCTTGGCTTGCTTCACGAGAATTTTTCGTCTTTCTTCGGTCAGTGGCGGAACAGGAATCCGGATAAATTCCCCATCATTCATGGGATTGTAGCCCAGATTAGCCTCGACAATGGAGCGCTCGATATCGTTGATGATTTTTTTGTCCCAGGGCTGGATGGAAAGCGTCCGCGCATCTGCCACTGCGATATTGGCAACCTGATTGATCGGGGTGGGTACGCCGTAATAGTTGACCATCACCCCTTCTATCATCCCGGGGTTGGCTTTACCGGTCCGGACTTTGACAAGTTCAGATTTCAGGTGGTTCACCGAATCTTCCATTTTGCTATCCGTAAGCCTGACTAAATTTTCCATTGTTACTTCCATAACATTTACTTTCTATATTAATTCTTATGTTTCTATCAATCCCGGTTTCCCATCAACTGAAGAACCAGAAACAACAACATAACCAGGGAAGACAACGCCGCTGCCACGTACGTCATAGCCGCCCATTTCAGAGCATCCCGGGCTTTTTCATGTTCTCCGCCAGTCACGATATTATTCTGATCAAGCCACACCAATGCGCGTCGGCTCGCGTCAAACTCTACCGGTAAGGTAATAAGTGAAAACAGGGTTGTCACCGCGAATGCTAAGATAGTGATTATAAGCAAAGTTCCACCAAGACTTCCTGCCCCAATTCCAAAACCTCCCAATGCAAACAACAACAGGTATTGCTGCATACCGGATGCGACCTTCACAAAGGGCACGATGGCTGACCGAAATTTCAAAGCACTGTAGGCTGTGGCATGCTGTACTGCATGACCACATTCGTGGGCTGCTACGGCAGCCGACATCACACTGTGACCCTGAAAAACTTCCGGGCTGAGATTCACCGTTTTATTAGCCGGATTGTAATGATCTGTCAAAAAACCCTGAGCTGGCAGGACCTGTACATCATTGATTCCGTAATAGCGAAGCATGGTCTCTGCGATTTCCTTTCCGGATTGGCCCCTGGCCACAGGCACCTGGCTGTATTGATTAAATTTTGACTTGAGACGACTACTCACCATCCATCCGATCAGGGTAAATACCCCCGCAATTATCATATATCCCATATATCCTGACATAATCGTATTATTTTATTGTTTTTTAAAAAATTAAAGGTAACAAAATCACCCCACGGATGCTAATCAACTTTCTCTATACACTCAAAACCCGTATAAGGTTTTATCACCTCCGGAATATCTATCCGATCTTCCTTCTGATTGATCTCGAGCAAAGCCGCCACTATCCGGGGTAAAGCCAGTACGCTCCCGTTGAGCGTATGGAGCAATTGGGTCCTACCTTCACTATTGCGGTATCTCAATTTCAACCTGTTGCTTTGATAGGTTTCAAAATTGGACACCGAACTGACCTCCAGCCAACGCTTTTGAGCTACTGAAAATACTTCAAAATCGTAGGTCAAGGCTGAGGTAAACCCAAGATCACCACCACACAAACGAAGTATACGAAACGGTAGTTCCAGTTTTTGGAGTAAAGTTTTGGTGTGATTGACCATCCAGTCCAGCACATCGTATGAATTTTCAGGCAATGAAATGACCACCATTTCAACCTTGTCAAACTGATGCAGCCTGTTGAGGCCTTTCACGTCAGCCCCGTAGCTGCCCGCTTCGCGGCGAAAACAGGGGGAATAGGCTGTCAGTCGACGGGGCAGATCTGCCGCGTCGAGAATATCCCCCCGGAACATATTGGTCAGCGGAACTTCAGAGGTAGGGATCAGGTACAGATCATCGCGTTCCGTGTAATACATCTGACCGTCTTTATCCGGTAACTGGCCTGTTCCTCTGGCTGAATCGGCGTTGACCACGAAAGGCGGGATAATTTCCAGGCAGCCTGCGGCCACCGCTTCGTCCAGAAAAAACTGAATCAAAGCTCTTTGGAACCTCGCTCCCTGACCCTTATAAACCGGGAATCCCGACCCGGTTATTTTGGCACCCAAAGCCAGATCTACCAGATCATATTCCTCCATTAACTCCCAATGTGGCTTGCTTCCTTCCGGAAGAGCGACCATATAGTCGTCATGTACTTCAATGATCTCATTATCGGCCTCGTTTTGGCCGGCCGGAACCGAAGCGTGGGGTATATTGGGCAACGACAACAAGGTGGTTTCCAATAAACTCTGTGTCTCGTTCATCGTGGTTTGAAATCCGGCGATCTCCGCCTTCCACTCGCCAACCATTTTTTTGGCTTCTCCCGCCTCTGCTCCCCTCCCCTGTTTGTACAGCGCACCTATTTCATCGGAGGTCTCATTTACCCTGCGAAGCAACTCATCCATCTGCGTCTGCAGTTGTTTCCGCTGGTCGTCCAGATCCAATATTTTCTGAATGGTCTGATCTGCAGATTTCAGCCCCCTTTTGAGGAGACCTTCTACAGCCAACTGCCTGTTTTCCCTTAAAATGCGTACCTCAATCATAGTTTTTCCGACTTCTTTCGAAATTTTTTGCAAAGATATAGCCCTCTTTAAAAAAAAGGCTGTATTTTTGTGACAAGATTATAAAAAATAATCTTTGAGCTGAATTACTCCTTATAACTATGGGAAGCGATTTAAGGGTAAATGTTTAAGCCGCTTCTTTTTTTCCATAACACACATTTTTCGGACTCAATTTAAAACCTTAACCAAGTAATCAACTTTACTTTATTTACTATTTACCCATCTAAAAGAAGTACAATTTTATGTATGACATTTTGCAATTGAATGATATGCTGGTTCCTGAATTGAAGGACCTGGCTGAAAAATTGGGGCTTGAAAAGTATAAGCGCCTCAATAAACAAGATTTAATCTATAAAATACTGGATGCTCAGGCAATCCAAACCAATGCTGACGACACGTTCGAAGATACCCCCACAAGTAAAAAATTTGAACAACTGGCTGATCCCCGAAGTAGCGTGCAAAATCGGCCATCTACTGAAAACAGATCTCAAAACGCCAATACCGCAACCAAAGGAGAAAACCCCCGAACCGGACAAGACAACAACCGGTCCAATAACAACCGTTCCAATAACAACGACAACCGCAGAAGCAACGATAAAGATAACCGGAAATCCGGAGACACCGACAACCGAAGATCAGGGGAAAAAGATAACCGGAGGACAAGCGACAACAGAAGATCCAATGATAATCGAAAAGCAAACGATAAATCTCAGAGCGAATCTTCCAGGACCAAAGAGGCTGACGTAAAACCAACCCAGGACAATCCGAAATCAGACGACAGGAATCAAAATGATAACCGTCAGGAAGACAACAATCCTTCCTCGTCTGACCAACGAAACCGACCTAATACCAACCAGGGGGAGAAAACCAATTCACCCAACACCAGAAGCAGCAACCGGGACCAGGCCCCCAGGGAGAACAATCCTCCGCAGAAAAAGGAAGACAAGTTTGACCTGGATCTCGATGGCGTGATCGACGGAATGGGCGTGCTGGAAATGATGCCCGATGGATATGGCTTTCTGCGTTCAGCGGATTTCAATTACATTTCATCACCGGATGATGTATACGTATCGCCTTCTCAGATAAAATTATTTGGATTGCGAACCGGTGACACCATCGAAGGCAGTATCCGGCCTCCCAAAGACGGTGAAAAATATTTTGCCCTCCTCAAAGTCACAAAAATTAACGGCCTCGATCCGAGGTTGGTCCGGGAAAGAGTCTCATTTGATTACCTGACCCCATTGTTTCCTACCGAGAAATTTAATATGGTGACCTCGTCTACAGGACGGGACATCGGAAACCGGATGATAGACTTGTTTGCTCCCATCGGAAAAGGTCAGAGGGGGTTGATCGTGGCACAACCGAAATCTGGTAAAACATATTTGCTCAAGGATATCGCCAATGCGATCGCGGCCAATCACCCTGAATGCTACATGATCGTACTTCTTGTGGATGAAAGACCGGAAGAGGTGACCGATATGAAACGAAGCGTCAATGCGGAGGTGATCGCTTCTACCTTTGACGAACCCGCTGACAATCACGTAAAAGTAGCCGGGATCGTCCTGGAAAAAGCGAAAAGATTGGTCGAATCTGGCCACGACGTAGTCATACTCCTGGATTCAATCACACGATTGGCAAGAGCCTACAATACCGTAGCTCCAGCCAGTGGAAAAGTATTGTCTGGTGGTGTGGAAGCAAACGCTCTGCACAAACCGAAAAAATTCTTCGGGGCAGCCCGGAATATCGAAAATGGTGGATCACTGACGATTCTTGCCACCGCGCTGATTGATACCGGATCCAAAATGGACGGGGTTATTTTTGAGGAATTTAAGGGAACGGGTAATATGGAACTTCAACTTGACCGAAGCCTGGCCAACAAAAGAATGTATCCAGCCATCGATCTCACCAAATCCGGAACTAGACGCGAAGAACTGCTCCTGGACAAGGAAACATTACAACGAATGTTTATCCTACGTAACTATCTGGCTGATATGAAACCAGATGAAGCGATGGAACACATCCGGAAATTCATGCTCAACACCAGCAACAACGACGAGTTTCTGGCATCCATGAATGGATAATAGGACTAAAATTTTGTAACTAAATAAGAAAGTCCTACATTTGTGCTCCCTTTTGGAAAGGGACCGTACAAGATTGTAGACAGAACAAATTATAATTGACTGAATCATGAAAAGGACATTTCAGCCCTCACGCAGGAAGCGCGCTAACAAACACGGGTTCCGTGCGAGAATGAGTACCAAAAACGGTCGTAAAGTGATCAACAGAAGACGCCGGAAAGGACGGGTAAAATTGTCTGTTTCCAGCGAATTTCGTCTCAAAGCATCCTAATTGACAGGGGACCAGCCATGATTGGTTGTGCCCCTTCGATCGGGAATCTGATTACCTTTCATCCTGTTTTTGACCCTGCAATGAAAAAATGAATTTCCGTTTTCGATCTCACCAAAGACTGAAAGATGCACAATTGATCAGTTATGTTTTTGAAAACGGAAAAAAATTTCACCATTACCCTCTCTTGTTTTTATCAACCCCATTACCGGTCCTGCCAGATATTCAGCACAAGAATTTTGAAAAGGATCTTGCAGATCAATTCCCTATTAAAATAGCTTTTACCGTACCCAAAAAAAAAGTACGCAAAGCGGTGCACCGAAACCGGATCAAACGACTTATGCGGGAGAGCTACCGGCTTCAGCAACACAATCACAAATATTCCATACCTTCATCTGCGACCGATTCACCTCAGAGCTCTCCACTGGGTGTCGTCGTCATTTTTATTGGCAATGAAATACCGGAATATCCTGCGATTTACAAGGCCATGGAACGTTTTATAAAGCAATTGTGACCGACATGATGGGATATGTACTATTGGGATATAAAAACTACCAATCTTAACTATGGTGAAATTTAACTTTTACCGGATGAGTCGAACGATTTTCAGGGATGCCAATCGTTTCTTTACATGTATACTTCTGGGTGGATTACTCTGCCTTATCTCACCCATCCATACATATTCCCAGATTTATCTACAGATGGAAAAACTGGGATCTCCCAAATCTCATAAATTCCCCATTGGCCAGGAAATCACCTTCAGACTCCAGGGAAGAGATTATTTTGTCACAGAAAAGATCCGGGAATTCAGACCGGAAGAGCAACTGATCATCACTGAATCCGAACTGTTCTTCGCTCATCAGATCGAGGAATTGAAACCCGACGATTTTTATCACCGGCGAGGCCGGTGGTGGATTTATCCTTTGTACGCGCTGGGAGGGTCAGCTACCGCAGCAGGAGTGGTGGGAACGATCTACGAGTTGAAACTCCGTCCGGGACTCTTGTTACCAGGTCCGGTCATATTGGGATTGGCCTGGTTGCTCCATCGGTGGATCGACCGGCCTTACACAACCGAGCAATACAGGTTTCGGGTGGTCGACCTGCGGATGACGATTCCGGAGGAGGAGCAGGAGGAAGCGGAAGAACGGAAGGAATGGATCGAACCTTGATGCTGAGGAAAAGAACCACAGCATCAAAATGTTCCAATATCTCCCGTGGAGGAATCTATCTCACGACCATTGATCGATAAGCATTTATGGGCTCCTTACCGGGACAACACGTAACGCAGGGCAAACTCATATCCAGAGAGCCCTAGTCCGACGATGACCCCATCGCACACAGCACTAAAATAGGAGAAATGCCGGAATTCTTCCCGATTGTGAACGTTACTGATGTGTACTTCCACTTTAGGTACTCTGACATTGGACAGCGCATCGCGTATAGCCACGGAAGTATGCGTATAAGCACCTCCATTGATCACGATACCATCCGCCTCAGGAGAATTTTCCTGGATGAAATCTATGATACCCCCTTCTGAATTGGATTGGAAATAGGTCAGACTGGCTTCCTCTCCAAACAAATTTTCGAGGTTACTCAGGCAGCTGGCAAATGATTCCCGGCCATAAATTTCCGGTTCCCGGCTTCCCAGCAGATTGAGGTTGGGTCCGTTGATAATCAGGATATTTTTTTTCCTCATGTTCAATTAGCGACTTCAGATAAAAACTTCAAACGAACCAACTGGATTTCACGGAGGGTGATGTCATCCTCAGCCAATTCCTTGTATGCCTCTTCCACCGAATCCGATTCTGATTCCATATAGTAATCGAAAATATCTTCGATGACGTATTCATCCACGTTGGATTCCAGGTAGTAATCAATATTCAATTTCGTGCCGGAATATACGATCATTTCCAATTCTTCGATCAATTCATCCATCGTCATCCGGTTGTTGCTGGCAATATCTTCCAGATCCATTTGTTTATCAATGCCCTGGATAATCGATACCTTGGCCTTGGATTTGTTCGCCACGGTCTTGATCACTAGTTCGTGGGGCCGTTCGATTTCGTATTCCTCCACATAATCCTTTATCAAATCCAGAAAAGGCTGCGCAAAACGCTGCGCCTTACCCATACTGACGCCGGAGACATTGGCCATATCCTCCATGGTCATGGGATAGAGCGTAGCCATATCCTCCAAGGAACTATCCATAAAAATGACGTACTTGGGGATATCCAGTCTTCGGGCTTCATTATCACGTAAGGACACCAGTTGTTCGTGCAGTAAGGTATCCAAAGCTCCGGAACCCTGACCACCCCGATGTTCCATTTCCTCCTCCTCCATCGACTGATAGCTCCGGTTAATTCCCAGCATGATTTTCACGGGGTTTTTGATAAACACCCGGCCACTTTCTGTGAGTTTGAGCACGCCATAGGTTTCGATATCCTTTCGTATAAAACCCTTGAGAATAGCCTGCCTGAATATGGTATTCCAGAAATCCACTCCTTTCTCTTTTCCGGAACCAAACCAACGGTGCTCGTCGAGCTGAAAACTTTTCAAAGTTTCATTCTCCTCCCCCATCAAAAACGTCACCAGCATTTTGGACGTATAATTTTCCTTAAGCGACCGGATCACATCCAGACCTCTCTGCATCGCTCTTGTGACGTCTACTTTCTCCACGGGATGCCGACAGTTGTCACACATGTCATTGCATTTGTCCACGCTGTAGGACTCGCCGAAATAGTTTAAAAGAAAGGCTCGCCGGCATTCGGCCGTTTCTGCAAAATCCATGACTTCTTCGAGAAATACCATCCCCATCTCCCGCTCGGCGACAGGTTTGTCCCTCAAAAACTTCTCGAGTTTCATAATGTCTTTGGGTTCATAAAACGCGATACACCTGCCCTCCAGACCATCCCGGCCCGCCCGCCCGGTTTCCTGGTAATAGTTCTCGATGCTCTTGGGCATATCATAGTGAATCACGAATCGGACATCGGGCTTATCGATCCCCATACCAAATGCGATCGTAGCGCAAATAATCTTGATATCCTCCTTCAAAAACGCGTCCTGCGTGTTGGCCCTGGTATGGGCATCCAGCCCGGCGTGGTAAGGCGCCGCGCTGATTCCGTTCATAGTGAGCG
>CALEIL010000008.1 GCA_937876435.1 uncultured Bacteroidota bacterium | reverse complement strand
GCAAAAAAAAAGCGTAAGATTTTTGTTCGCAAAACGTTATGTAAATCAACAATCCCATCGAATTCATTAATTCGCAATTCTTTATACAATCGATAAATTCCCCGAACGCCTTTGTGTTTTCCTTCTAAATCGGCCGAAATAAACGTTAATTGCGGTAAATCTTCAAATAAAGGACTGAATTTTTCACGGGAAAGAAAAGTAATTTGGACATGTGAATTTTGCCGGATGAATTCTGCCAATAAAGGAACCGTGAGTGCCACATCGCCCAGAGAACTGAAACGTATGGCGAGAATTCTGTAAACAGTTTTTTTTTCCATCAATGTCCGGTTGATTTTTCTTCGTCCAAAATGACCATTTCCAAATCCATTCCTTCTTTGAGTTTTTGATGGACTTTGTCTATTTCTTCCCTTGAAACGGAAATATATTCCTCCAAATTATGGCTGTGCTTGGAAAGTTTTTTAAGTGAAGCCCGATCGGCTATTTTAAAAATTTCACCTTGCCTCAGTGCATCTTGATGGTTAAAACCCAGTTCCTGCAAAGCGTCAACGCCCACTTGGATAGCGGTATAAAAAGTTTCTCGATAAACTTTCTCATAACCATGGTTCAAGTAATGGTAAGCGTCAAACCTGTTACGGGCACGGATTAGGACTTTTAATTTGGGAAAGTGCTTTTTGACCAAATCCACTAATTTTTGATTCACTTCGGGTGGATCAATCGCGGCGATCAACAAATCGGCTTCATCGGCTTTGGCGGCTTTCAAAGTGTTGAGATTGGTGGCGTCTCCAAAATAAACGGCATACCCTAATTTTCTCAATAAATCCACACGTTCGCTGTCATTGTCCAAAACAGTCGCATGGAAACCACAGTGTTTCACAATTCTGCCTACGGTGTTACCAAAGTCGCCATAGCCCGCGATGATTACTTTTTTATCCGTTGTGGATGAGAAATCAAAGGCCGGATCGTCTTCCAATCCGCCGCTTTTGGCTTTTTTCATCCCCACCAAAGGGACAATCCACTTTTCGTTTACAATCAATAAAATAGGTGTTAAAGTCATGGTCACGGCCGTCGTTGCGAGCAGCAAATCATGCCATTGTTTGGGAATCAATTGCAGTTGATTGGTTAAGTTCAGAATCACAAATGCAAATTCCCCGATTTGAGACAAAAGTAAAGCAAAAAGTATATTTTGGTTCATTTTTAATTTGAAGACATAACCGGCAACCAATAACACAACCGCCTTAATTGCCATGATCCCGAACGACATCGCCAAGATGGTAAGAGGTTCATTTATGATTAAATTGAAATTGATGGTTGAGCCTACGGCAATGAAAAACAAGCCCAACAACAATGCTTTGAAGGGTTCAATGTCGCTTTCCAATTGGTGTTTGTATTCACTGTTGGCCATCACGACACCTGCCATAAACGCTCCTAACGCAGGACTCAGACCGACATAAGTCATCAATACAGACACACCGATTACCAACATCAGCGCGAAGGAAGTAAAAAGTTCACGAACCTGTAAGCGAGCAATGTATTTGAAGAATGGATTGACGATATAGTTTCCAACAAAAATGATAATCCCGATGGCTGATAAAATGGCCAAAGTCTTCATCCATCCCGGTGCTCCGTCCAGTAAAGTGTCGTGGGCATGTTCGGTCACAATTGTGGAACTGACCGCCAATAAAGGTAAAATGGCCAACATGGGAATAACCATGATATCTTGAAATATCAACACAGAAAAACTGGCCTCACCGCTTGGGGTTTTGGTCAATCCTTTTTCCGAAAGGGTTTGCAGGATAATCGCCGTAGATGACATGGCAACGGCACAACCAATAGCCAATGAAGTGGCAAAGCTTAATCCCAAAAAGTGGAAAGAAACCGGTAAAATAAGCAGAATGGTTCCGATTAATTGAATACTTCCGATGCCTACTATTTTCTTTCTCATTTTCCAGAATGCTTTCGGATCCAATTCCAATCCGACAAGGAAAAGCATCATCACGACACCGAATTCCGCCGTATGCATGATATCTTCTGTTTCTTCACCGGAGCTAAGACCCAAGAACGGCCCTAAAACAAATGATCCTATCAGAACACCGGCCACCAAATAACCCAATACCGAGCCTAACGCCAATCGCTTGGCGATGGGTACGCAAATAATGGCGGCTAAAAGATAAATAAAAGCTTGAAATAGCGAAAATCCTTCCATAAATGCTTAAGAATTGTTTTTTGCCCGGAAGGCGATTGCGTAAAATTTGAACTGTTTAATCATCGCCAATAGGCCGTTTGCCCGGGTTGGGGAAAGAAATTCCTGCAATCCGATTTCTTCAATGAATTTGGTTTCGGAATTTAAGATTGCCTCCGGCGTTTGGTCGTTATACATCCTGACCAATAAAGCAGCTAAACCTTTTGGTAAAATGGCATCGCTGTCTGCCTCGAAAACGATTTTATTTCCTTCCATTTTTGCATCTAACCATACTGTGGACTGGCAGCCTTTGATGATTTTGTCTTCCGATTTTTTATCTTCCGGAAGGGGTTTCAAACTTTTACCCAATTCTATTAAATGTTCATAACGCTCTTCCCAGTCTTCAAAAAAGGAAAATTCATCAATAATTTCTTCTTGAATTTCTTGTATGGTCATCCCACAAAGATAAATAAAATGGAAAAAGTAACGAAACCCAAGGTTAAAAATCTTGCTTCAGGTACGAACTTAGTAGCTAAACAAATGGCAGCAAATGAAGGCGATTTATTGCCAAAACATCTTGCGAATGTCGAATCTATAATATTTATACACGAAGGAGAATGTATTCTTAAAATAAACGGAGAAGATAATCTACTTAAACAAGGCGAGGCATTTATAGTGCCTCCTGAAACCAAACATCAATTTAAAGCAATAACCGATTTTAAAGGTGTGCACTTTATGCCAAAAGAGATTGAATTTCAATTTTTTAAATAATCAATGATTTTCAAAAATTAATAGAGCGGAAAAGCGCAGTGGACCAATCCGCACTGAAAAACAGATTGAGAAAATGTAACAGAAACCGATTTTAAAAAACGCTGAAAAATAGATTGAACAATAAAAGAAAGAATAACGGTTGACTTAAACGCAATTTTTGCTTGATCCACGTCCCCCCGGACTTGATCCGGTGACATCCCCGATTAACTACTTTTCCGGTAATTCCAGACCGCCCAGCTATTGAATACAACGGCAAATCCCGCCATAACACCAAAATGTGGCAGGATATCCCGGAATTGACTGCCTTTCATGATCACGAGTCTTATCGCATCGATAAACCACGTAACAGGGTTGGCATAGGCGATCCACCTGGCCCAGGCAGGCATGCTCTCGACCGGTGTGAACAAACCACTCATCAGGACAAAGATCATCATGAACAAAAACGCCAGCGACATCGCTTGCTGCTGCGTATCTGAATAGGTAGAGATCATCAGTCCAAATCCCAGAATAGCCACCAGATAAACGGCCAGGTACCCGTAGACCAAACCGATATTGCCTACGGGCTCAATCCCATATACCAGGTATCCCACCCCAAATATTCCTATAGTAAATACCACCATCCCCAGGATCCAGAACGGTATTAGTTTTCCGAGAATAAACCAACCTTTGGGAATAGGGGATACGTTGATCTGATCGATGGTCCCCGTTTCTTTCTCCTTTACGATGTTGAGCGCCGTCATATACCCCCCGACCATGGTCACCAGAATTACCAGGATTCCTGGGACCATAAAAAATGGATAGCTGAGCGTGGGATTGAACCAAAACCGGGGTTTAATATCGGTAGTTGTTGGGCCCAAAGCACTGATGTTCGGCAGGTTTTCAACTAAAATTTCCTGATTAAATCCCATAATTATCTGGGACAAATAGCCATTTCCTACCTGGGCCTTCATCCCATTGATAGCATTGACCGCCACAAACAATGACGGGCCTTCCTGTCGAATTGATTTTTTCTCAAACCCATCCGGTATCACCAGGATCAAATCCACGTCGTCTATTTCCATTTTTCTAAAAGCCTCATCGTAGGATGAACCGAAATTGATCAGCCTGAAATATCCTGATTTGGTGACAGATTCTGTCAACCGGTGAGACCAGGAAGAATGATCCTGATCTACCACCGCAATATTGATATTGCTCACTTCATAATCAGCGGTGAGGGGTATAATCAATAATTGGACGATGGGAACGGCAACGATCATCCGCAGGATGATGGTATTCCTGAATATTTGCCGAAATTCCTTCCGCAATAAATGTCGTAGCAATTTCATGTCAATCTGGATTTGAATGAACGAATACTCAGGATCAACAAGACCGCAGTCATGCCCAGCAGAATGAGGGTTTCTTTCCATACTGATTCAAAACCAAGCCCTTTGATCATGATGGAATTGGCGATGACATAGAACCACCGGGACGGAATCAGATTCGCGAAATATTGTAGGGCTATAGGCATATTTTCCAGGGGAAACATAAACCCGGTGAACAACAAGGTGGGCAGGAGCATACCCATCAGCGATATCAGCATAGCGGTTTCTTGCGATTGGGTCAGTGTAGATATCAGCAAACCCAGGGACAAAGCAGTGATGATTAGCAAAATGCTTTCTCCGATCAAAAGTAATAAACTGCCCGCTATCGGAATTTTGAGTAAAAAAATGCTGAGAATGAGGATGACGCCCAGATTGATAAGGGACAGAATCAGGTAGGGTACCGCTTTGGATATCACAATGGTCAATGGATTGACCGGAGAGACGAGCAGGACTTCCATATTGCCTTTTTCTTTTTCGCGCACGATAGATACCGATGACATCAAGACGCAAACCAACAACAAAATCAGGGCTATCAATCCCGGCACAAAATTGCGCGCACTGCTCAGTTCGGGGTTGTAAATCATCCTCGTTTCGGTTCTGATTAGGGGCATATTTCCATACGAAATATTTGATTCTGCCTGGAAATTCGCGATGATTCCTGTAGCATACTGGACCAGATTGGTAGCCGTATTGGGGTTGGAAGCGTCGGCGATCAACTGAATTTCTACAGAAGACGATCTGGTAAAATTTTCCATGAATTGATCCCCGATGATCAGGGCGAGCTGGATATGTCCTTTTTGAAATTCCGATTCCAACTCTTCCCGGTTCGTACTGGTTTTTACTATGCTGAAATACGGGCTCGTTCTGAATTTTTCGATTAATTGTTGCGTGGCCACATCATTGGAATAATCCATGACGAGGAGGGGAGCATTTTTGATTTCATTACTCAGGGCAAACCCAAAAAGCAAAATCTGGATAACGGGAAGTCCAAAGAGCATGAGCATGGTCTTCGGATCCCTGAAAACGTGGTAGAATTCCTTTCGGACGAATGCATTAAATCGTTTCATGGCTCGACGACCTTTTGATTCCGGGCCAGCTCATAGAATACCTCGTCCATCGTCTGGCAGCCAAAATGCTCCTTGAGTACCGACGGTTTATCCAACGCAGCGATTTGCCCATCCACCATCATGGAAATCCGGTCACAGTATTCCGCTTCATCCATGTAATGGGTCGTCACGAAAACGGTGATCCCTTCCATCGCAGCGTCGTATATCAAATCCCAAAACTGTCGCCGGGTGATGGGGTCTACACCCCCGGTCGGTTCATCCAGAAATACAATTTTTGGTTGATGGATGACGGCTACCGAAAAAGCCAGTTTCTGTTTCCACCCCAATGGAATATCGCCTACCAGTTGGTCGGCCATACCCTCCATTCCCAGCCTCGCGATCAGCCGATCCCCTTTCTGTCTGATTTCCTTCCCGGTCATCCCGTAGATCCCGGCGTAAAAACGAATATTTTCCCGGACAGTGAGATCCTGGTACAATGAAAATAACTGACTCATGTAGCCGATATTTTTCCTGATTTTTTCGGCCTGGGTGAATACATCGTATCCAGCCACTGATGCCGCCCCTGAAGTGGGTTTCATCAGACCGCAAAGCATTCGGATAGCGGTCGTTTTTCCCGCTCCATTGGCACCCAGAAAGCCAAAGATTTCCCCCTTATTGACCGTGAACGAAATCTGGTCTACGGCGGTAAATCCACCAAACTTTTTCGATAGATTTTTGACTTCAATGATGTGTGATGCTTCCATGTCTGTTCATTAATTGTATAAAACAATCTTCTATGTGTGGTTCGATCGGTGATATGGAAGATTCGGTTACGCCCGCGCCGGAAAGTTCCCGCAGGATTCGCTCTACTTGCGGTTCATCATTTTTGAAGGTGATATGGAGCGAGTCACCGAATGAATAACACGTGTCGATGTATTCGCTTTCCCGGATCAATCCCAAAGCCCTCCTGATATCTGCAGATTGGACCCCAAATAATTGATATGGGTATTTTTGGGTAATGCCCAGGGGTGTATCGATAGACAGAATGGCTCCCTCCTGGATAAGTGCAATCCTGTCGCATTGCTCTGCCTCATCCATATAGGGGGTGGACACGAGGATCGTCATGCCTTTGGAGCGGAGACCAGCCAGGATGTCCCAGAATTCCTTGCGGGAAACCGGATCTACCCCTGTCGTGGGTTCATCCAGGAGCAATACGCGCGGGTGATGTATCAAAGCACAGCACAGCGCCAATTTTTGTTTCATCCCCCCGGAAAGTTTTCCTGCCCGGCGGTTTTTGAATGGCTCCAGCTGGATGTAGATATCGCGGATGATGGAATAGTTCTCTTCCACCGTGACGCCGTACAGGGTAGCAAAGAACCGTAGATTTTCCTCTACGGTAAGATCGGTATATAAGGAAAATCGTCCCGGCATATACCCGATGAATTTTCTGATGTAGGTGTATTCTTTGATGATATCGTGTCCGAATATGGACACCTCTCCCTCATCGGGGAGTATGACGGTCGCCAGGATTCGAAACAGGGAGGTTTTACCTGCTCCATCGGGTCCTATCAGACCAAATATCTGATCCTTGCCTACGTCAAATGAAACATCATTCAAGGCCGTCTGCCCCGTATCGGGGTATGATTTTGAAACGTGTTTTGCGGACAGCACACTCATGGTCTATAGTTTTATTTCTCCGTACATACCTATCTTGTATCGGCCATCGGGATTGGGTACAGAAACTTTGATGGCGTATACCAAATTTTCCCTTTCGTCCCTGGTCTGGATCGTTTTGGGTGTGAATTCTGCTTTTTCACTGATCCATGTGACGGTTCCTGTATCGGTGTGGTATCCTCCCAGACCGTCGTCGGTATATACGGTGACCTGTTGATTCAGTTTGATGCCGGAATACGAATTTCCCGATATATAGGCTTTCAAATGAATGTCACCGAGATCCGCCAACCGATACAATGGTTTCCCGGGAGAGGTATATTCACCCTCCTCGGCATAGGTAGCGAGGATAGTCCCCTCTCTCGGATTGATTATGCGGGCCCGGCGGATCTGTTCGCGAATGAGGTCGAGCTGGGCCTGCAAAGGAATGGGCTTGGCTTCCAGTCCGGCTTTTTGAGTGGTCAGAGCCGAGGTTTGTGCTTTTTTCTGATTTTCAAGCACACCGATCTGAATCTCCGCCTGGTCCACCTGGGACGAAATGTCGTCCAATTGTTTTTGCGTCGCGGCTTCCACCCGGTGCAGATTCATGATGCGTTCGTGTTCTTTCCGGAGATAAGAAAGCTTTGTCTTTGCCAATTGGATTTGCTGGTCAAAAAATTCCGTTTGGGCCCGGACGTTGGGGATCCCCAGACCCATGGACTTGATCTGAGCCCGCGTTTGTTCCAACTGGAGATGCAACAGAGTAGTGTCCACCTGTCCGACCACCTGATCTTTTGAGAGCTTCTGGCCTGCCTCCACCTGCAAGGATCGGATGGTGCCTGCTGCCTCTGCCGATACTACGATTTCAGTAGCTGAGAAAGATCCGGTCCCATCGAAGACGTGATCGGGTTGGGCGCATCCTGCCAGGAGGGCCAGGAGCAAGATTATAGACATCGAAAGTGGTCCGAAAAAATTAGTTTCCGTTTTCATAAAGTCGGTTATAGTGTGCTTGCAATAACAAAATCTCGTTCAATGCTCTGGATTGGCGGGCTTTTTCTTCTTCATGAAGGATGGTCGTATAGTCCACCGGGGTCAATATCCCACGGGTCAATTGTTCACCGGCTGTTTCTGTGATCGTTTTTCTGAGGTCAATCAATTCCTGATCCATAGTCAGCAATCGGTTGTACTCTTCTATCTCTTCTTCATACCGGCTCAGTTTCAATTCGGTGTTCAAATTAAATGCGTAGGCGTTTGCATCGATCATCCGTTTCTGCACTTCCCAGATTTCCATTTTTCGTTGACGGGTATACTGGGAGGCCAGGTTCCATTGAAATCGAAAGCCACCTATGAAATAAGGGGAGATACCATCATCGAGGAAATTGAGCGCCGGTCTGCCCACGCCTCCCCGGGCAAATAAAGACAGTTGTGGTTTGAGCTGTTGCTGGAAAAGTGATATTTGTTGGTCAATTTCTTGCTTTTGCAGTTCAAATAAAGCTTTCTCTGGTCTGGATATTTGAGAGACTTCGATGGGTATTTCCGGTCTTTGAAAATGTGTGGAGGAGGTGAAAGAATGCCCGGTCAACTGGCTCAGATTCCGGATCATTCGCTTCTTTTTTGATTCTGCAGCAAAAATTTGTTGGTCCAGTTTCAGGGAGCCGGCCCTGAGCTGGTCGATGTCGCTTTGCAGTATCGTGCCAAATGGCTTTGCCTGACTGAGCTGATTGATTTTGAGGTTCAGATCTTCATTGGAAATCCGGATTTGTTCTATTTGTGCTTCCAGGAGCAGAATACCAAAAAAGAACGTATTGACCCGCTCGTATAACTGGTAAAGATTGACTTCGAGGGATTGATGCTGAATCAGGTGATTGGTATGCGCGAGTGCTTTCTCGGCCCGCGTCGTTTTAAATCCGGTCAGGGACTGATTGACTTCTGCATAGGCATTGTATTGAGTGAGGGGAGGCGATGGGATGTCCAGACCCGGAACCTCGAGGGGGATTTCCGTGACCTCGGATTGCCATGTAGCCTGGCCGGTCAGTTGCAGGGAAGGCAGGTTGTGCGTAGCGATATTTTCGAGCGTCAAATCCCTGGTTTGTTCCAAAAGCCCGTACTGCCCTGTCAAAGGGTAATGATCGTGTGCCCAGCTATGGCACGAATCCAGGGTCACCGGGGAGGTGGTCTGGGACCGGGCAACGGGGAGATTCATCAAAACCAGAGAACAGAAAACCAGACTGATATTAATTTTCATGATTCTTCAAATTTGGTAATTCATCAGAAGGCAAAAGTTTGTGAAGCCATACGGGGATGAGTTCTCTACGCTGGTCCATCATATGATGAAATTGTTCTTCATCCAGACCCAGAAGGTACATGATCAAAGGTTTTGCAGCGAATGGGAAAACGATCATCGAAATCAGGTTGAGCAATATATGAGCTGGATGGGATGGGTCGGAGGTATCCTGACCGATACTTTGACGGAGAAACTGGAAAAATGGAGTTTGACCGACGTCGTTGTCTTTGAACACCTGATCAAAAATAAATGAAGGATTGGAGCGGACTTCACTCAATATAAAGACCGGCAAATCCGGTTCCTGCTTTAAAAGGGTGATGTAGTGGGAAGTGAGTTTTTGGATTTTCTGCTCCATGGAGTCATCCTCTTCCCGGATAATGTCGAGTACGGATTGGAAAAAGCGTTCGATCGTCTCCATCATAATGAGGTCAAAAAGCTTTTTCTTACTCCGGAAGTAGTAGTTCATCAATGCCAGGTTGATCCCGGCTGCTTCTGCAATATCCCTCGTTTTGGTTCCATCAAACCCTCTTTGGTGGAATAAATCCCGGGCCGCTGCTTTTATTTTTTCTTCTGTGTTTTGATCTTTTTCCGTCATTTGATCATGTTTTGTGAAGGCTAAGATAGGTTGGTAAATTGATTTAAACAAATGATTAAATCAAAAAAATAGATTTTTTTGATTTCAGTTGTGGGTTGTCAGTTGTGAGAGTGTGTGGTAGGGGAGAGCGAGTGAGGGATTGGGATTGGTCGGGAGGCAGGCTATATCCAT
>CALEIL010000007.1 GCA_937876435.1 uncultured Bacteroidota bacterium | reverse complement strand
TAAAATTTTAATTGATGATGAAAATCAGAAATGGATCATCGCTCCCGGAGGAAATGGAATAATTGTAATGAATCATGGAATTTCGGTTGATGATCCCGGTGATGATCAGTGGAAAAGACTGAGATCAGGACAGGGAAACGGAAATCTTCCGAATAATGAAGTTCTGTCTGTTGTTAAAGATAATAATGGATTTATCTGGATTGGAACTAAACGATCCACATACCAGTTCAATCTGGCCATCCAGCCTGGCTGCCATCCTGTGCACATCTCCTATGAAGGCACCGGGGCCACCGCCCACCATTCCCATTCGTATTTTTCGGTTCATATTGTAAAAAGTTTGGCCGTCCGTATGTGTCCCATACGGCTTGGATGAAAAAGTCTAAATATACAGAAAGAAAAATATATTTCCTGAGAACAAAAAAACTTTATCATACATTTATGTTCTATGACTTCAATATTGCTGAGTGGCCTGGTACTATCGGTACTGCATGCGATCATCCCAAATCATTGGATACCTCTGGTTACATTGTCTCGAAAACAGCAATGGAGTCTTTCTAAAACCCTGAACATTACGATCCTGGCTGGGGGGGCTCACGTGTTGAGTACGGTTTTGATCGGTCTACTGATCAGTGGACTCAGTTTGCGTATGTCCCATGAGTTTGAGGAGTGGACAAGATGGATCAGCCCTGCGTTACTGGTGGCGCTTGGAATATATTTTATATATCAGCATTATCACCATCATCATTTCCACATCGATCAGGATGGCCCACAGAAAAGTATGCGCCAACAAATCTACGTCATAGTGATGGCGATGTTTTTCAGTCCCTGTCTGGAAATAGAAGCTCTCTATATCATGGCCGGGCAATACGGCTTGGTATCTACCTTGTGGTTGTCTTTGTTGTACGTGGTCGTCACGCTGGCTGGAATGTTGGTCTGGGTATATCTGGTATACCAGGGTATGGAAAAACTCAATCGCAACTGGCACAGGCTGGAACACAGTTCGGGTATCATTGCTGGTATTATCCTGATAGCAACCGGAATTTTGTCCTTTTTCTGGCACGTGCATTGAGGTGGTTGATGTCCGTCATAATGATCTTTCATTCCGATTAAGCGATTGCTGATCAATAAAAAAAGCCCCGGATTAATTCCAATCCGAGGCAAAATAAAGACCATATTCTTTGCTTGCTATTTCAGCTTCATAAAAGACTTATTCCAAATTCTGTTGTCCTTGCTGATCAATTGGAGGACATAGACTCCATCGGGCAGGTCGCCGACCTCAATTCTATGGTCAATGATCTGACCTTCCAACCGCCCTTCCTTCACCAATCTGCCGTACTGATCGTATATATTCATCTGGATTCTACCCACGGGTGGATCAGTCTCATTCAGATTGAACACTACGTAATTTTGGGAAGGATTGGGATACAACACCAGTTCACCTGATTCTTTTGCCGATCGATTTCCATCCGGCGACTCGTATTCGGCTTCGGGCATCCCTGTTTTCTCCGTGAACCTCGAATCCACTTTCTGATCTTCCTTTACTTCCCCCTGGGAAAGTACATCCGAAGTAAAATCACACTCTACAGTAATGACCTGTACTCCAATATTTTGTTGCCCATCGCAGGTTGTCAACAACCAATACCTATATACCAGGCAATTGTTATCCTCACAACCTGTATCAAATTCAAAGATCAATTCCAGTGAGGCGGAGGCGCACTTTCCTTCGAATACAGGAGGCTCAGGGACTGTACAGAATACCGTCGTATCTTCCGGAATTTCCACTTGTGGAGCTTCCGGATCGATACGGGTATAACGAATGGTTTGCATACATCGGGACTCATTTCCACATTCATCTTTGATACTGTACCATTGAATGTATTTGACATCGCAGGAATCGCCTACTGCTTCGATGCTGACGAGACTTATGGTCACATCAGAGCAGTTGTCTATGGCTATTATTTTATCCGAATGATCATGGCCCGGAAACTCGTCTTCTGTGATGCACCCCAGATCCAGATCAGGTGCACATTCGATTATAGTCGGAGGTGTGACATCATACGTCCAGGAGTATTCTTCCCTGCATTCTTTTTTGTTTCCGCACTCGTCAGTGAATATTATGGTATATCCGTAATACCGATTACAGCCGACTACCACGATATCGATATCCGGTAATACTTCCACCTTGACTTCGCAATCCAGACCATCCAGATAGGAGTCTACGTCCGGTGTGGGAAAATCAGCCGGAAAATCGGGATTACACCCCAGATTGACCGGATCCTTGCATTTGATCTGATCCAGACATGAGGGTTGTGTCCAGATGTAGGTGATCACGCACTGGGTCGTATTACCACAACTGTCTGAAATCGTATAGGTTCTAATCAATTCCCCCCTACATTCAAAATCGTTCACAATATC
>CALEIL010000006.1 GCA_937876435.1 uncultured Bacteroidota bacterium | reverse complement strand
TATCCAAAATGTGAGATGGAATCCTGCCAAACCCGCAACGTGCACTAGGGTTCCAAGGCATTAGACGGGAAGATGTTTATTACTCCGGGATTCCAAACCACCGCAGAGCATTGGTCAGGTAAATTTTATCTACCACTGAAGCCGGTAATTTCAATCCCTGAAAAGATTCATTGATCAGCTCGCTTTCCATGAATTCATCGGTCACAAAAAATTGCCAATGATTTTTCCAGACTTTATCCATCCCACTGGTCAAATCTTCCGGGGAAGATGTGCCATGATCCCCCATATCGGTTCCATACAGGATCCGATCCTGATATTTGATAAAAAAATCGCGTACTTTTTCCCGGTTTTCGGCGGTTTGGTAAAATATCTGACCCATACGGGCTGCCAGGTCTACCGCCATATTGGGAAATTTTTCCAATCGTTTGGCGAGTTCATCCACACTCCACTCCAGACTGCCCAGGTGAGCACCTACGAACGTCAGGTCAGGCTGGCGTGACAGCATGCGATCCCGGGCATCGACCTGATCCTGATACGAAGGCATATCGGGGTGCTGATACATGTGATATTCCGGATGACGGGTGAAATAGTTCCGGTCGTTGTTGGTGGTCATGGAATCCAGTGGCAGCCAGCAATTTTTGGGTTCACCGAGATGACCCATCAGGGTCTTCCCCCTATTCCGGATGTAGTCAAAAACGGGATCAAACCGGGGGTCATCGATCCAGATCAATTCCCCGTTTTTGTCGCGGGAAACCATACCGATATTTTTCCAGACCTTGACGCCCAGGGCTCCCTGATCAAAACAGCTATCGAGCCAATGGATCACCTTCGTCTCCCACTGCGGGTCATCCCAGTCGGATACGGCAAACGCTGTGACGACCTCCAGGGTTTCCGGTGATTTTTGGTGGTGAAAGAGCCCATATTTGAACTGATCATACACATCTTCCCATCCGTTGTCGTATTCCAGGCAGACATTGATCAGCCTGAAATTGTCTTCCCGCGCTTTATTCACAAAGTCGGGTCGCTCGGTGGTGATGTGGATGTGAACGTCCATTTTGGGCACATCGTTATAATCTGCCATGGTGTACCAATTCTGGCCATTGGCTGTGATCATGGAAAGCAGTAAGATCAGGGTCATGAAAAAAAGGTGGGCCATGGTGGATATGGTTGCGTTTAGCTTCCAAAATAAGGTAATTATTAGAGAAGATGGGAAAATCAGTGAAAATTTCAGCACAGGATATTTTGATTACAAGGTTGTAAGGTTTCTGATTGAACTTTATCCTATGTAAATTACGTTGATTTATCAAATAGCGACAAATGGAAGTGCAATTAAGACTAATTTAATATGGTGTGTAATTCCTGGCGTTGGGATCGGTAAGTCGGCGGGTTGCTTGTGGAAGAGGCAGAATTGCCGAGCCCGTATTGGTACAAGAATAAATACCGAGCATCGATTAATATACAGGGCAGATCCCCCACGACAAATACAATTCTGATTATTTCCATGAAGTTCCATTATATTTGAAGCCTATGAATCCACACTTAGACGCCACAGGACAGAGTGCCTCTACAGAAGATCAGAAGGTTGATAAAGCACTGCGACCGGACAACCTCAACGAATTTGCCGGACAGGAAAAACTCGTCGAAAACCTGTCCATCTTTATCGCAGCAGCCAATCTGCGGGGGGACTCTCTGGATCATGTCATCCTGCACGGTCCTCCGGGGCTGGGGAAGACTACGCTCGCTTATATCATCGCCACCGAAATGGGGTGTGAACTAAAATCTACCAGCGGACCAGTTTTGGAAAAACCAGGTGATCTGGCTGGTTTGCTGACCAACCTCAATCCGGGTGACGTCCTTTTTATCGATGAAATCCATCGGTTGAACACCGTCGTCGAAGAGTACCTGTACTCGGCGATGGAAGATTTCAAGATCGACATCATGATAGAAAGCGGACCCAGCGCCAAGAATATTCAGATATCGCTGCATCCGTTTACATTAGTCGGAGCCACGACCAGGATGGGATTGATCAGTTCCCCGATGCGCGCCCGCTTTGGAATCAATTTCCATTTGGATTATTACGACCACGATACGTTGCAACACATCGTCAAAAGGTCTGCCAATTTGTTGAAGGTTGAAATTGACGACGAAGGTTCCAGAGAAATAGCCAGACGAAGCAGGGGCACTCCCCGGATCGCCAACGCTTTGTTGAGAAGAGTCCGGGACTTCGCACAAATCAAAGGTAGTGGAAAAATCGATCTAAAGATCGCCCAGATCGCACTGGATGCCCTTCAGGTGGACGAAAACGGACTGGATGAAATGGACAACAAAATCCTCAGCGCCATCATCGATAAGTTTCAGGGTGGTCCCGTCGGGATCGGATCCATCGGCACTGCCGTGGGTGAAGAACCCGGCACGATAGAAGAGGTGTACGAACCGTATCTGATTATGGAAGGATTTTTACAGCGGACATCGCGTGGACGGATCGTGATGGAAAAGGCTTACCGGCATTTGAATAAACCGCTTCCAGGTTCCTTGCCCGGGGGAGGTTTGTTTGATTAGCGGCAGAGTAAGGGCGGAACGTGAGTATGTGTCTACCACTCGGTTAATATGTACTGTAAATCAACACCAGATACGAAATGTAGGCCTTCACAATGGGTAATTTCCTCCATAGTCATTACACGTTGATTAAAAAAACGATTAGTATCATTGTCGCGGAAGCCTTATTTCTTCTTAATCGATTGTCCAAAACGATCCGAAAACATACAAAAGATTCGTATATTTAGTTGGACATAAAAACTTTAGACACCATGGATAAATCAGTTAAAATTGAAAATATACTTTCTCAAATCAGAAGTTTGGACTATGAAGCGCGACTTTATTTAATGGAAGAACTCATTAAGCAAATCAGAAAAAATAAAAATGAAGCTAGCCCTTCTTCCCATTATTTAACGGAATTAAACAGACTTGGTTCTGAAATATGGAAAGGCGTTAACATCGATCAATACATCCAACAGGAAAGACAATGGGATTGAACAAACTGTTAAACCAGACTCTTTTTATTGACACCGCACCTCTTATATATTTCATCGAAGGACATTCCCAATACCACAAACAACTTCTTGAAATTTTTGAAGCTAATGATAAAGGAGACATCAACTTTCAGACCTCAACCTTGACTTTGTTGGAAGTGCTGGTTCAGCCAATGAAGTTGAATCAGTTAAAACTGGCTGACCAATATGAAAAAATATTAATGAATTCTTCTCATATTGACATTTATGATATTGACGTTGGAATTTCTAGACAAGCAGCCAAGTTACGGGCAGAGTACAATTTAAAAACTCCAGACGCTATTCAAATGGGCACCGCTCTTCAGAAAAATGCCGACTTCTTCTTTACCAACGACATAGACCTGAAAAGAGTATCTGAAATAGAAGTGTTGACACTAAAGGAAATTTAGACAACAAAGTGCACGAACTTCCAACAGCGGGCATAGGCAATGGAGGTTGACGAGCATCAATTTCCATCTCGATTATTTTCGTATAGGTTTTTAGGAGTTCATTTGTGAACCACATAAATCAAGCTAAGATTTTTATGTTCCATATTTTTGTATATTTGGAACACAACGAGAATTGGTCATCGAACTGAGTGCCCTCGCCCGCTCCGCGCACAGCAGTGGTTGTAGTGCATTTTCTTCAAAATCAAAATACTTTGTAGGCTTCCACTACACAGGGCATAGCCGCGGACCGTTAACACACATTCGAAAGACAGAAACCTATGAAGCAATTCTTATATTTTTTCCATTCTACTGTTGGGCTGCACTCATCAGAAAGAGAACCTCCAAGAAATGACCATACAGGGAAAGATAACCGAAAAAATTCCTGAGTGGATTGAATACACTATACCCATAAAAATTGAAACCCTGGAAAAACAATTACAAGAAAATTTGAATGACTAAGGAACGCCACATAGAGCTCAACCTCATCGAGCAACTCATCGGACTGAAATACACCCACCGCCCGGACATTACCGACAGGAAATCGCTTGAGCAAAATTTCAAATCCAAGTTTGAAGCGCTCAATCGGGTGCGTATGACCGACAGCGAATTCCTGCGTTTGCGTGAAGAAATCATTGAACCTGATGTCTTCAAAGCTTCCAGGAAACTGAGAGAACAACAATTTTTCCAGCGAGAAGACGGAACGCCTCTCCATTACACGTTGGTGAACAACAAAGACTGGTGCAAAAACGACTTTGAAATCATCAGCCAGCTGCGGATAAATACCGAAAACAGCAATCAACGGTTCGACATCATTCTGCTGATTAACGGCTTGCCTGTAGTGCAGATTGAATTAAAACGCCTGGATATTTCACCCCGTAAAGCCATGCAGCAAATCGTGGATTATAAGAATGAACCGGGCAACGGCTATGGGAACTCCCTGATGTGCTATATGCAGATGTTCATTGTGAGCAACCGTTCCAATACCATCTATTTCGCCAACAACAAAAAGCAGCATTTCCAATTCAACGCGGATGAACAGTTCTTGCCCATCTACCATTTAGCAGACGAGAAGAACAACAAAATCAAGCATCTGGAGGATTTCACCGACCGCTTTCTCAAAAAGTGCACGCTCGGGGAAATGATCAGCAAGTACATGGTCCTGGTGGAAACGGAGCAAAAACTGTTGGTGATGCGCCCGTATCAAATCTATGCCGTAAAAGCGATCGATGATTGCGTAAAGCAGAATCGCGGCAATGGGTTTGTATGGCATACGACAGGTAGCGGTAAAACGCTGACTTCTTTCAAGGCTTCTACTCTGCTCAAAGACAACCGGGAGATTGAAAAATGCCTGTTTGTGGTGGATCGAAAAGACCTCGACCGCCAGACCAGAGAAGAGTTCAATAAATTCCAGGAAGGCAGCGTAGAAGAAAACACCAATACCGAAACCCTGGTAAGACGGCTGCTTTCCACCGATTATGCCGACAAGGTCATCGTTACCACCATCCAAAAACTGGGACTGGCATTAGATGGCAGCCACAGAAGAAACTACAAAGTACGCCTGGAACCATTGAGCGACAAACGCATGGTTTTCATTTTTGATGAGTGCCACCGTTCACAATTCGGCGAAAACCACAAAGCCATCAAAGAATTCTTTCCGAATGCCCAGCTTTTCGGTTTTACCGGTACGCCCAT
>CALEIL010000005.1 GCA_937876435.1 uncultured Bacteroidota bacterium | reverse complement strand
CAGAGATCATTCCTACCCAGGCATCAATATTGTCCACATCGTGGTACAGTTTCCTGAGCGATGACTGAAGCTGCGGATCGGCCGTGATTTCCTCAAATGACTGGATGGGGGTTAGGCCCAATTGGCTTCTCAGCCGATTGTAGTCGGGAATTCCCCGCTCCCTTCCGCGCATTATATCAACGGTAACCAGATCCGTCTTGATATCCAGTCCTTTCCCATGGTAATGAAAATTGCGGACCTCTTCGATGACATCATGGTCCATACTCCGTTGGCGTTGCTGGGCCAGCCCTTTTAAAATCGGACTCACATCGGTTTTTAGGATTTTCAGCGGTTCGTACATCTGATCGTAGAAAGACATCTTCCCCATGGCATGGGGTCTGCAGAAGTCGTCCATTAATTCAAATTCTTCGGTCAGAATGGTTTGGGTCGAGTTTTCGGAGGATTCGATCCAAGGTACGTGTTCCCGTTCACAACCGGTCAAAAGAAACAAAACCATAATGAATAAAATCCCCCCCCACCTTCGAGGTGTGAATTAAATGATAAATTCGTGTTCATGCCGTCTCATTATAATAATTTAATCAATATTGGCGTACTCGTGAAGTGCTAAGTATTATGAGACTTTTGAGGAAGGATACCCAAATATAGTATGAATAATTAAAATCAGTAGCATCCAAAGAAACTTTTCAGAAAACCCTGAAGGGGTAATGTTGTAGTACCGGGTTTCGTACGTGTACGTAAGCCGTATGCCAGGTGGTGTGGGGGGGACAGCGGCAGAATGCCAGTTCCTACCCGCTTAATCTGGAATAAGTCCGGAAGCTGGAGCTTCCAGTACCCCAGGCTTACCTGCAACCGCCTCCTCGCTTATAACAGAACCCTAAACACGTACCGGGTTTCAACCCGGTGTTATATACGGATATGACGTCACCTTGACGGGATTTTTGACCCAAAATCATGACAAGTCATATCGGAGGGTTGATATCATATGGACATGTCTATATTTGATTTTCACTGTTTCAAGTTTTTGATATAATTTAATTTGGACCGATGTAATGTAAAATATCAAGTACATTAGGTTGTTTATACTTAAAACCCGGAAATTTCACCAGGGGGGATGGGGGTCCTAAGGAATTACTTCTTCCGATAAAGGCAGTACGATAAAGAAGCCATCCTCACCCTGTTCCTGATAGTGGGGCATCAAAATTTTGCCGGCAGAAGGTGCGTAGATCGGACCGTTGATGTCGTGGGCCAACAATTCCCCCTCGGATATCGAATCAAAATTCCGGTAGCCGGGCTTCATTTGGAATTGGTCGCCATCCTGGATTTTGTGCGTGTATATCAATCGGGAGTGCACCGGTAGTCCCGCCGCATGGTCGTGCAGTATGCGATGATGTCGTTGTGCTATATGCATCCTATCGACCGCTCCTACCGAACTTAGGAAATTTACAGCGGCAGCGATGCAACGATTCACCGACAATGGGTCATCGTGTTGGCCTGCTTCAAAGCACAAAGCGGTGCAGTCGTGAGCAAGATTGTCCGAATTGAGATAATGCAGGACTGTCCCTTTGATCCCGTCCAGGAATCCTTCGATGACCGGAGCTTTAAGTTCGAGACTTATCTTCAAAGCTTCTGTAGAATCATCAACGATGGTGAAAATCCCACCTGCTGCAGTCGTGGTATGTAAATCCAGTACGTATAGTCTCTCAGGATGATAATCTCCGATGCTATTCCTGAATAAATCAATGATCTCGATCAACTCTTTTTCCTCATCAGTTCTGTTGTCAATGGTCAAAAATGTCTGGATCAGGTCATGTCGAAACATCCGGTTGAGATCCCTGTTGATGTATCTTTTACCGGAGTTTAAAGCTTGTATATTCCCCTTGATAGCGATCAGTTTTCCAGCAAACCGGAATGTTTCATTGGTGATGTGTTCTACCTCCAGCATTTTGATCAGGTATTCCAGAGCCTTCACTCCGGCTTTTTCATTGCCGTGTATGCCACCGACCATAATAATTAGTGGTCCGCGGTGACCCTCATCGAAGACTCCGATGATCCTTTCGTTCCTATTCAGAGTTGTATCGTTTTGATTTTTGTGTGCCATAGGGGAGTGCTGTATGTTCTATTCAGAATCCTTGACCGCGTATTCCGTTTCAGGTTCGGCCAGGATATGGATTTTACTGTCAGAAAGAGATACGGTACTGGACGCCGAATACAACCCGATCAGACTTCCCTCAAATTGATAATCCACCAACGTCAGGATAACCCTTCGTCCTATACTGAGCTCTATATAATACCCATAATTGATCAGTCTGAAATGGACTTTACGATCAGCCTGTGGCTTAAAAAGTCCGGTCTGGAGGTTGTCAAATTTGAAATTGTTCAGGAAATCATCCGGATTGAATCCCCACCTTCTGATTTGTACGTATCCATTGACGAAATCCATCGAAATAAAATAGCCGTTTCCTTCTTCGTCTACGTTGAGTACAAAACCGCTTTTACCCATCCCTTCCAGATGCAGCGTCCCTTCCCAGATGATATGGTCAGCCGGTTTGTGAAAGGCATACACTTCATAACCCGAAATCGAGTTGAACGTCCATTTGTCAGGGGACAATTTCATATTGGCGGTATTGTTTTTGAATGTGGGGATCACATCCGCAAAATCACTCTGGTAGATAGTATTCCGGATATTTTCGTTCCAACCGTAGAAACTTTTAAGAAATAACCTGCCTTGTTCATCGACGTCAATTTCCTTGGGCGGTGGTAGTACCCGTTTGTAATTTATTTCCCTGTTGAGATAGTAAAAATTGTACAAAAGGATGTGATCGCCGTCCTGTAAAATCCGCGCTGCGTAATTGCCCTGAGGCATCAATACGTCGGAATGAAAGCTCATATAGGGTCCCTCGAAGGAATCCGAATACCAGTACCGCACTTTGATGTCCTCTCTGATGGAGCCCAGGAGATAGAAGCGGTCGTTGAGCCTGACGATGCAGGGACATTCTATATCATCATACGCTATGGGAAATAACAAAGGTTTCTTCAATACCCATTCCTCGTTTTCGAGCGCGGCGAGACCTACGCAACCCCGCCGGCTGATGGGACCGTGACTGCTTCGACCGCAGAAAAGCAAATAATGCTGGTCTTCGTAGGTGAATTTGTAGGGATCCCTGAAGCTAATCCACGTTCTTGGATTGTTTTCCAAACTTTCATAATACGGACCATGCGTGGTCATGGGGAGATTGTGGTTGTTCAGTTTTTCCCAATCGTACAGATTCTGGGATCGGGCCCGGCCGATTTTTTGAACCTGACCCCTGTCGGTCAGCTTCAGTCCGGTATAGTACATTTCGTATTCTCCGTCCCCTTCGGATACATCCATGGTCCAGAGCATATCGTCATCCCATTCTCCGGGATGCCCTACAAACAAAGCGTTCTTGACCCTTCGCCAGTTGTAGCCGTCCCTGGAGATGGCGTGAGCTATATAATCGTGATTGGGGATGATCAGATGAAAAAGGTGGTAGGTTTCCTCTATCTTAAACACCTCGATATCTCCTATTTCCCAATCTCTGAATCCACTTCCTGTATACATACTTTTCTTTTGCTTATTAAATATTGGTAATTGTCAATGATTGGCCCGATAGCCATAATGCGATAATCCTTCCAGGATCCCTTCTGCTGCTTTGTTTTGGGCCAGATACAGAAACTCATCCTGTTTGAGGTATTTGAGTTCCTTGGACCTGTTTCCCACGATAATACCGCGGATTGGTTTGCGAAACATATCCATATCGTTGCCCGAATCACCACAGGCGATGATATTGGCCAACGGAAATGACCATTTTTGTGAAAGATACCGGATGGCGTTTCCTTTGGAGGCATGGACGGGCAGAATATCCAGATATCGCTGATGAGAATTGACCATGGTGATCTGATAAAAATCTTTATCGAGGGTGTTTTTGAGAATTTCCTCATCAAAATCCATCGGGTCGTAGTAGTACGAAATCTTGTAAATATCCTGGGCTTCATCTTCCTGGGGAACCAACCAGTGGATCGATTCCAGCTTATCGCGAATGAGATCAGGGTTCCACTTGAAGCTCAGGTAATCCATCCAGTCGGTATCCAGAGCTTCTCCTTCCATGTCGTAATAAATCCGGGCACCCACCGAACAGACCACCACATCCACCTCTATATCAATTTTGGATAGGACGTCCTGAATCAAAGCGTAGGACCGGCCTGAGGCTACTCCAAAACAAAAGTCATTCCGGTTTTGGTTTAAAAATACCTTCAATTCCTCCAATCCGGGGAATGAGTCTTCCGAGGCGATGAGTGTTCCATCGATATCCGTAATCAGAAGATTCCTGGCATTTCGCAACCGATCAGCCCGGCTTTCTGAAATCTTCAGTTCCTTGGGCTTGCGTGTTTTGGGCTCCAGGGTTTCCTGAAGCCAACCCGTGTAAATATTGGTGTGAGAATTCCAACTATAGTATTTTTTGGCTGCGATAATTCCATGGTTGGAGAATCGGCGCCATTTTCGCTCATCGGTTAATATGGTTTTGATGGCTTCGCTCACTTCGTGTTTGTCCAGGGGATCGACCAGATATCCATTTTTACATTTGGGAACAATCTCGGATGGCCCCCCATTTTTAGTCACCACGACCGGAAGACCCGTAGCGGCCGCTTCGATGGTTGTCAGACCAAAATTTTCATGTAGGGACAGGTTGGTGAAAAGTCCCCGTTTCTCCGCGCAATACTGGTAAATCAGGCTGACTTCATTTTCGATATCGTGTTTTTTGGGGATGGCCAGTTTACCGTACAGATCGTATTTGTCCATCAGCAACAACATCTCGGTCAATACTTCCTTTTCGGCGTCCGGCATATTGATAATATCCTTTCTGATTCCCGCAAAAATGACCAGGTTAGCCAGGGATTGGATCTCCTTATTGGTACCATAGGTATCGATCAGGGTATGTAGGTTTTTTCGCCTGTCTGGACGGGCCAGGGCCAGAATAGCCGGTTTGCTGGGATTTACCAGAAATTTTTCAATCGATTGACTCACCCAGTATTTGCGCTGCATGATTTCCTGTTGCATCTCCTCCCCATCGATGTGCTGATGGTAATACGGGTAAAATTTTTCCACGTCTATGCCCGGTGGGAGTACGTGAAAGGTGGCTTTCTGATAATTGTCGTACTGTTCCCAG
>CALEIL010000004.1 GCA_937876435.1 uncultured Bacteroidota bacterium | reverse complement strand
AAGCTTCATTGCTTCCGGTACTCCAGGCGTAGGTAAATGGGCCCTCGCCCCCTTCTACCACCGCTTGTACGGTGGAAGAGTCATCATCACCGGAGGTGATTTCAACGCTGATCATGGGTTGATCAGGATTCTCAACCACAAAAGTGAATTCGCCTTCACAGCCTCTACTGTCCGTGATCACAACGGTATAATCTCCCGCCGCCAATCCGGAAATATCCTGTGTAGTAGCCCCATTGGACCATGCATAGGTATACGGCCCTACACCACCCTGAATGGTCAGGTCTATGGCCCCGTTTTCTTCACCAGCGCACAGTGCATTGGTGACCTGGGCTTCCGCGGCCACTTCGCCTGGGTTGACCAGGACAATTGTATCTGATGTAGTACATTTTTTGATGAGGTCGGTGGCTACCACGGCAATCACTCCGACACCTTCTACATTCGCGGTAGTCCCATTTTCATCGATAAGCACGTCGCCTTCGATCACCTCCCACAGGATCTCCACGTTTGCACCAGCACCGAGATCGCTATCATCGGCTATGATGACTGCGGTTCCATTGCAATCCAGGAAAGCGGTATCCTGTTGGATCTCTATTGTCCCAATGGTCACATTGGCGGTGACGGTGATGGTGTCAGAGACCAGGCAGCTGGTTACCAGGCTTATTCCTGATATAACATACGTGCCCGGCGCTCCGATGGTTAATTTGTTGTCGTCGCCGGCGATGATTTCTCCGACATCCCCGAGGATGTCAAAATCCACTTCGATTCCGTGGTTATTGATCAAAATGAGATCTGCTACATTCAAACAACCTAAGTCGTAAGTCACCCCGGCGTCGAAGTCCAGGATGGAATTATCATCATCATCACCGGGACTCACGATCACAGAATCTCTTGCTTCGCAGCCAGTAATCGGATCCGAGGCTACGGCAACGTAAGTACCTGGTGCTCCAACCTGGAGGATGTTGCTGGAAGTGAGTACGTTTCCGCTGAGGTTTTCCCAGACGATGGAAGTTGCATCGGTAACAGCGTCCAGTTCGAGATTGTCCAGGCAGCCAAGGATTCGATCGGTTCCTGCGTCCAATAACGGTATATCGATGTCGGCGGTAACCTCCACTTCTTCCTCGGACACGCAACCGGTCAAGGGATCAAGTGCGGTAAAAGTGTAAATCCCCGGGGTAGTAACTTCAAACGTTTCGCCGAGGATTTCCACATCGGTGTCGAGATTGGGTACATCGGCCAACAATTGGATGCCAGCCTCTGATGAAACTCCAAGATTTATCAATTCATGACAGCCCAATTCCAGACTCCCTGTGATATTCAGATTGGGAAGCTCAATGAGGTTTTCAACCTCCGCGCTGGCGGTATCCCGGCATCCGTTTGCGTCTTCGATGATGATGGAATAAACCCCTTCGGTTAGGTCGGTGATCGTGTTTCCATTCTGACCAAGATTTAGTATTTCTCCTAGATTGAGAATGCCCAAAAGATCACCGGTTCCGCCGGAAGTTATCACTTCAATGGAACCAGTCGGGTCTATACAACTTACTATATCATCCACGCTGAGGTCGATGATTTCGAGAGCAGGGGGGGCATCCACCGTAAAGTCAGTAGATTGGGTAGTAGGCCCGCCGATCAGAGGATCTGTAGTCCAGGAAAAGGTATAGGTTCCGGCTGGTAAATCCTCCACACGTATCGTCAAACCGACATCCAGGTTTAGTAGATCACTGATCAAATCTTCTAGGAGGGCTTCGTCGCCGGACTGGATCACTTCATCAGCAGAATTGGTGATTTCGTACGAGTAGGAAGTGAGAAGTGAAAGTCCGGCAATCACAATGGTTGCCGAGCCGTCACTCGCTCCATGACAGCTCACGTCATCGACTAATGGAATGGTAATATCAATGGGCAAAGGTGCTTCAGAAGGAGGATCCAAATAATGGTTGCCAAAACCGTCCACTGAGATCGCAAGGATTGAGATCAAGAATAGTAAAATTTGCTTCATAATATTATGGTTTTTAATTCCAATTTAATATCCATTGACAAACCTCAGCACAGGATTGTGGTGGGGTGGTCAAAAGGAGTATGGGTAGTATCCGCTTTATGTATAAATCGCCCTGATTAGGGTATGAAGATACCGTTTTTAAATTTTGTTAAAAGCAATAACTTAAGCAGATGGGGATAGAGAGAAGCATAATTATTATTATTTTTAAGGTAATTAGAAGATAATTTTGATCTAGAGTCAATAATAAATCAATTATATAGACGGTCGGTTTAGGTTCATTGGGCAATGGCGAATACAGGATCCAGAGGGGTAAATGCGACAGGATTAGATCGTCCTATGGTCAGCCACCTGAGGCTCCCTTTATTGACTTGAAGTCAAATGGAAAAATTAACACTATTTTAAGATAGTCAGAGCTGGAATGCCCGGTAGGAACGGTGTTCGACTGGCAGATTGCAGTCGAATCGGTTGCCCGGGCATTTCAAATTCAATAAACAGTATCAATATGTCCGGTCATATCATACTGTTCCATAGTGACATGACAATGAGAATTCAGAATAATTGCAATATCATAATTTGTTGTATCGTAAATGAGTTTATGATGCTAGAAAAGTATACTCAAAAAGGTTTGGTAGGAGACGCAACGGACACTAAATTCATGGCAATTGTAACGGATTATTGCGCGCGCCCTCTTCATCATCAAGCCCCGCTATAACTATGGCTATGCTCTCTTACCCGCAAATAGGCTTTTCGGGTTCTTCACCGCCCGTACGGGCGATTCCGACGCCTGCAGACTCGGAATTGGGTTCAGTCATTTCTTCGCTCTGTCGAAAATAATCTAGCCAAAGGATCAATGACTTATGCAACAGAGTGCAAGTACTCCCTCAGGATAAACATTTTGAAACCCTGGCAAAGACGGATGTGGTGTATTGGAAATCCGAATGGAGAATATCTAGCAAAAATAGATGATGTTCAGTAAGTCTATAGTTCACCAAAACAGCGGGGAGTTACAACTATCTATATTGGGCTTCCTTTGACGATCCTCAACGCACCAGTTGATACAGAATTGTTATTACTCGAAATGGGGACCAATCACTTCAGCGAAATCCGGGATTGTGCCGGATAGGGGAGCCCGATTATGGGAGCATTATCAACGTGGGTAAATCGCATCTGGAGTTTCTTCTTTCTGTGGAAGGCGTTCTGCGAGCCAAGTCGGAACTTGCCGATTTTTTAAAGACACAGGGCGGGCAACTTTTTGTGAATATCGGTGAATCGAGTCTCCGTCCCTTGATGGACCACCCGGTTCGGAAAATTATCCTGGACCGAAATCGATTGCCCGGGTCAGAGTATAAAGTGGAGGTGGTACAAAGCGTTCCTGATATTGTCCTTAGATTAATATCAGCATCTAAGGAACAGGAATTCCTTCTTCGATCTTCCTTGTGGGGGGAGCACAACGTCCAAAATCTCATCCATGCCCTGGGAGTAGGCGCCTATTTTGGAATAGAAATGGGATCCATGGTGGACGCCTTATCCGGTTACATCCCCTCTGACAACAGGTCTCAGATCATTGAATGGCGAGGGCACCGGGTGTATCTGGATGCCTACAATGCCAATCCCACGAGTATGGCTCATGCGATTCGGGGTTTCCGGTCGGTCAATCCCGGGAAGGGTATATTGATTCTCGGGGAGATGGGCGAACTGGGAGAGGCGGCAGTGGGGGAGCATCAATCGATTTTGAAGTTGGTGACCGAGTTGGGATTTGAAGAGGTGTACCTGGTCGGGGAGCAATTTCGCAGGAGTGGAGAAAAGGACTTCCCACATTTCCACTACGTCACAAGCGTGAAAGATCTACTCGATAGAGAGTGGCCCGGCGATGACGTCATGCTGATCAAAGGTTCACGTTTTTTGGCGTTGGAAGGCCTGGTGAAAGAATGAATTGCGGTGAAGGGTCAGCGTTGGGATGCTGGTGCCGAAATGATTTGCTTTACACATGGATCGCAGTGAATAAATAAAAAAACGGTGGACGCATCTTTGCATCCACCGTTCTTGCCTAATATATTGGTCTTTCAATATTGTATCAGAACAAAGTGATCGTTTTGGTCAACAATCCATTTTTGGTCTGGATGTTGATGAAATAAATGCCTTTGTTCAGGTCGGAAAGATTGATGTCGACGGTCGATTCGTGGATATTCTCGAAGGCGTGTTCCTTCACCAATTTTCCGATACTGTCGTAGATCGATAAGTTGACATCAGATTGATTCTCCAGCGTGATTTCGAACGATACCAAACCAACGGAAGGATTTGGATACATTTTGACCTGATTCGCGGTTATGCCCTGATCAAATTTCGGGAATTCACTGGCTATCACATCTCCTTCGAGATTATATGGCCCGGCCACAAGACTACATCCGTTGGCATCGACTACGGTCAGCGTATACTCACCGTTCGGTACTCCATACAAATCTTCCTGTGAGGACGAAAATCCATCCGGACCCTGCCATTCGTAGGTATAAGGGTATGTGCCACCGTGCACGGCGATGTGCACCTGTCCGTCTGCAATACTGTCGCTGCTATGGACGATTAAACCTTCTTGCATAAAGAGAGAATCAGGTTGGTCAAGCGTAATCACATTATTGATAATGCATCCGCTACTGTCCATTCCAATGAGTTTGTACGTTCCTGCGGTGAGATTGGTCACCGTATCGTCTTTCTGAATAGGTGTTTTGTCCCAGAATAAATAGTAAACCTGGTCCGGATCCGGAACATTGACTACTACCTGGCCGTCGGCAGCGCCGTAACAGCTCGGCATGGTAATCTCAAATTCCAGATCGATGGGAAGTACCTCAATGTTGAACGAGCAAAGGTCATAATCGCCATTTTCATACACGATCAGATAGGTGATTGTGGTGGTCCCTATCGGGAATACGCTTCCACTACACAATCCTTCGATTTGAGTAATCGTATAATCCAAATCCGTCACGATTACAGGAACCGAAAAATTGACCACAGAATTACATTGATCGACAGTGATGTCCCTGGGGCAACCTTCCGGTCCATCGCCATCAGGATCTTCTTCGATATTAATTATCATTGACCCTGAGCACTGAGAAGCATCGGTCACGGTGACTTCGTATTCACCCACTGAAAGTCCGGTGATTGCTTCGGTCGTATCGCCCGTACTCCAAACATAGGTGTAGGGTTCTACTCCTCCAGATACGAATACCTGCGCTCTTGCGTCTGCCGAATCCATCACTAGTGTGGTTTCAAATTCCAGTACCAGATTACATGAATCGGTAGGATTATCTGGATCGTCTGGATCGTCTGGACCGTCTGGACCGTCTGGATCATCTGGATCATCAGGATCGTCTGGATCATCGGGATGATCACCCGCAGGCCCGGGTCGACGATCTCCTTGAACTTGCCGAGCTGCTCGACGAGCCCCTGCTGGTACG
>CALEIL010000003.1 GCA_937876435.1 uncultured Bacteroidota bacterium | reverse complement strand
TGGGAATCAATAATTTTACTCTACATATAATTATCTTATATTTATGTTCTTTTACTATTTGACATACCGATAACAGAAACCGGAGTCAAAAAGAGGAGCAGAAATAATGAAAAAGAAACCTGTAATAATTCTCATCGGTACCTTTGATACCAAGGGAGATATTTTTGGATACCTATACGATCGCTTGAAGTCTGATATGTGGTCGGTTATCGCGATTGATATGGGAACCCAGGGTTCCAATACCCACTTTCCGATTGATTTTGATTCCAGTTCGGTAGCCCAATTCGGTGGTAAATCCTTATCGGCCTTGGTCGGGGACAACCTCCGTAACCAGGTCATCGAAGTCATGGGGCGGGGGGCGGCAAAACTTATCCATCAGTTGAACGAGAGCCACCAGATCATAGGAATTATAGGAGCTGGAGGAGGTGGTGGAACGTACATGGCACTCCAGGCCATGCAGGCGGTTCCTTTTGGAATTCCCAAAATTTGTATTTCGACGATGGCTGCGAAAGATCTGTCTACCCAGGTAGGGACAAAAGATATCATCCTCGTACCTTCGGTGGTGGATGTGTCCAATCTCAACTCCATTATCCAACCCATCCTGGATCAATCAGCAGCCGCCATAAGGGGAATGTCGAGTGAATATCTTGAGCACGAAGTCGAAGTTCGAGATTTGCATAGAATTGCGATTAGTATGTTTGGAAATACCACGCCTTGTGTGGAAAATTGCATTAGGTTGCTGGATAGGGATCAGTTTGAAGTCTTTACCTTCCACGCCACCGGAACTGGTGGTATGACGATGGAATCGTTGATCCGGGAAGGGTTGCTGGATGGTGTGATTGATGTGACGATTACCGAATTGGCTGATTTTCTTTGCGGAGGGGTATGTGACGCCGGCCCGGAAAGGCTGGAAGCAGCTGTGGATGTTGGGCTTCCTCAGGTTGTTGTGCCCGGATGTCTCGATATGGTCAATTTTACCTATCCGGATCGGGTGCCTGTTCATTACAGAGATCGAAATTTATATCAATGGTCGCCTGACGTGACTCTGATGAGGACAAATGCCGAGGAGAACGTTCGGTTGGGAGAATTGATCATGTCCAAACTCAACAAAACCCGAATGCCGATTTACGTCGTTCTTCCGGGCCGGGGCCTTTCAGCGATCGATAAAGAGGGTAGTACGTTTCATGATCCCGGAGCAAATATCGCGTTGTTTGAATCCATAAAGCAGCACAAAATTTCTGACCTGATCCAAATAATTGACCTCGATCTGCATATAAATGATAAGAAATTCTCCGAACAACTTGTGAATTATTATTTTCGGCTCATCCATCAGAAAAGATCATAATCTGAAAAATGGAAATTATCTAATCAATAAATAATATTTTATGCCAAATCCATGGACCGGGGTAGGAAACCCATACACAAAACAAGAGGTGCGGGAACGATTACAGGCTACCCTGGGCAAAGATAAAGCCATTATCGGGGCAGGTGCCGGTACGGGAATCAGTGCCAAGTTTATTGAAAAAGGAGGGGCTGATTTTATCATTATATACAATTCAGGCCGGTTTAGAATGTCAGGCCATGGCTCTACCGCCGGGATGATGGCCTACGGAGACGCCAACGCGGTGGCTATGGAGATCGGTGAATTTGAAGTGTTGCCAGTGGTGGAAGAAATTCCTGTCATATGTGGTGTCCACGGCAGCGATCCTCGGCGTAGAATGTGGCATTTTCTGGGGCAGGTGAAAGATATGGGATTCTCCGGGGTCAATAATTTTCCAACGCATAGCATCATCGATGGCCATTTCAGAAAGGTACTGGAAGAAACAGGAATGAGTTTTCAAAAAGAAGTGGATATGATCGGACTCGCTTCAAAAATGGATTTGTTCACGGTCGTATACGTCGCCACCCCTGAAGAAGCTGTCCGGATGTCTGATGTGGGAGCAGATTCCATCATAGCCCACGTGGGAACCACGGTTGGTGGGTCGATCGGAGTAGTGGACGCCACGGCATCCATGGATGATGCCATCGAAAGGACGCAGCGAATCATCGATGCCGTCCGAAAATCCAATCCGGATACATTTTTCCTCGCCCATGGCGGACCTGTCAACACGCCAGAGGATGTAAGATATGTACTGGATCACACGGAGGGACTTCATGGCTTCGTGGGGGCTTCCTCGCTTGAACGGATGGGGGTGGAAGAATCGTTGACAAACCTGACAAAGTCGTTCAAATCGTTAACCTTGAAATCCTGAGGAGGAAAATGATTTATTCTGAAAGATTGACTCTAATTAAGATAAACACTGGACTATGAAAAATATGTCATTATTGGCCGCAGTTATCGCATGTGGACTATGCTTCCTCACTGGTTGTAAAAAACAAGATCTTCCACCCGTACCTCTCACGTACAGCGGAGAATCACCACGCGTTCAGGATCCATTGAGTCCTGACGCCTCTATGACTCACATCCAGCTTCCGGAAGGATTTGATGTACGACTTTTCGCTTCCGAGCCTGATATCATCAATCCGATCACGTTTACCTGGGACGAAAGAGGCAGGTTGTGGGTGGTCCAATCCCAAGACTATCCCCACGAATTGGAAAATGAAGTCGGAGGAGATAGAATCACGATTTGTGAAGACACCGATGGGGACGGGAAAGCCGATAAATTTATTGATTTTGCGACCGATCAGAATCTGACCACAGGAATTACATTGGTGAAAGGTGGCGCGATTGTGGCTCAGGCACCCAATATGGTTTTTCTCGAAGATACCGATGGCGATGACAAAATGGATCAAAAGACCGTGCTGTTTGATGGTTTTGGTATATGGGATACCCATGCGGGACCTTCCAACCTCAAGTATGGAATGGACAATATGATCTGGGGATCGGTAGGATATTCCGGGTTTGAAAATAATTTCGGAGGCCAGCCTGTTTCCTTTAAAATGGGGGTCTACCGGTTTGATAAGAAAGGCGATTATTTCGAACCGGTTGGTCAGTTTAACAACAATACCTGGGGGCTCGGATTTAATGAATATTTTGAGGTTTTTGGTTCCACCGCGAACAACAACCACGCGTGTTACGTAGGCATTCCTATGAAGCATTATAATTACCTTGAGAAATGGCCATCGTGGGCGGTCAATGCAGATTTTATTCAAGGCCACTACGAAATATCCCCGGTCGACACAGTCCCTTTGCAACAGGTGGATGTGAGAGGTGGATATACCGCAGCTTCAGGAGCCAATTTTTATACTGCGCGAAATTACCCCCAGGAATACCATAATCAAATGTACGTATGTGAACCCACCGGTCATCTGGTTCACATTGCCCGCATTGAAAATGAAGGCGCGGGCTACAAAGAAGTGGATGGTGGCAATATTTTTGCCAGTACCGATTCCTGGACAGCTCCGGTATACGCCGAAACCGGGCCGGATGGAAATATGTGGGTAGCGGATTGGTACAATCCTGTGATCCAACACAATCCCGACAGCCGTGGTATGGACAATCAGGTTTGGAATACGGATAAGGGCGAAGGAAATGCACATATCAATCCGTTGCGGGACTATAGACACGGAAGGATCTACATCATCACCTACGGAAGAAAAAACAAATCAGAAATCGATCAATTGGATCGGGCAGATGATCAGGGTCTTTTAGATGCCCTTAGCAGTGACAATATGTTTTGGCGAACCACCGCCCAACGGATGATCGTAGAAGAAAATAAATCTACCCTTATCCCGGCTTTGATAGATATCGTTCAAAGTAATGAATCAGATTTTGGGGTGGTTCACGCACTTTGGGCGCTGGAGGGCCTTGGGGCGATGGACGGCTCACAGGATGAGGCACTCACCGCCCTTCACTCTGCCCTAAATTATAACTCCTACGCGGTACAGAGAGCCGCACTGGCGATTTTACCCAAATCGGAAATCAGCAGTGATCAAATCGCGCAATCAGGATTTCTGACCCACGATAATCCACAGGTTCGGTTGGCCGCCATTCTCAAGGCAGGAGAACTGCCCGAAACCGGCGCATTGTTTACGGAAATGGAAGAGGTCAGAGCCGATGAATCAAACGCGAACGATAAATGGCTGAATGCTGCTATAAAGTTGTATTACAGAGAAGCGAACCAGGAGTACGTAGACCCTGCCATGGTCGAAATGATTCTTCCCAGCGCTGAAGAGGGAAAAGCCCTGTGGAGGTATACCACTTCCCAACCGGCTGAAAACTGGGCGGGCACCGATTTTGAAGATAAAAACTGGGAGAGGGGAGCCGGGAAGTTCGCCGGTAGTAATATCAAGCTGGTCAATACGGAATGGACTTCAGGTGATATCTGGTTGCGTACTGAAGTCAACCTCAAAAGCGAAAATGAGGAATTCGTTCTCAAAGTAGCCCATGATGAAGACTATGAAGTATATGTAAACGGACAACTGCTATTTTCAGAAACCGGCTACAACGCCCAATACCGGTATATCAAACTCGATGAAGATAAGTCCGCTCTTTTCAAAAAAGGTCAGAATACTATTGCGGTTCATTGTATGAATACTTCTGGTGATCAATTGATCGATGTGGGGATTGGTAAAATCACGAAGGTCAAGACGGATCTTACCTTTGTATTGAGCGCGGTCAATCAGGAAATGGCCTATGATAAAAAAATTCTTCATGCAAAGGCTGGCCAGACCATCGAATTCGTGCTCAATAATAAGGACCAAATGCCGCATAATCTCGTATTGATCCAGCCAGGTACGATAGAATCGTTCGGAGGACTGGTGGACAAATTTATGACCAACCCTAAAGCCGAATCGATGGGATACGTACCGCAATCAAAATACGTGCTTGGGTCCACGATCATGGTACAGCCGGGTGAAAAAGGTTCCCTGATCGTAACTTTGCCGGAAACTCCCGGAATCTATCCATACGTGTGTACCTTTCCCGGTCACTGGCGAATGATGCAGGGATTTCTTTTGGTTAGCGCACCAGGTTCTTATATATCTGAAGATCAGGATGCGCTGGTGATCGCCGCAATGGGAGGAGGCGGTTCCCACGACTTTGAAAAATATTTTGGGGTAGCAGACGGAAAAATTCTCAGTGGGAATGGATCCAATACCGTGCTTTACACTGAGGATGTGGCCACTCTCAAAACCTGGTTGCCCACAGCCGATGTTTTCTTCCTGACCAACAATCAACCATTTGATCATGAAACCAAAAGTACGATATTCAATAGGGTCAATGAAGGGAAGATGAATCTGATGATTTACCATCCGGGCACCTGGTACAACTGGACGGATTGGCCCGAGTACAATAAGTTGCTCGTAGGAGGAGGTTCCCGATCCCACGAAGCTTTGGGAGAATTTGAAGTAGAAGTCGTCAAACCTGAGCACCCTCTCATGCAGGGGGTTCCGGCCAAATTCAGGATCGTGGATGAGCTCTACAGATGGGAAAAAGATCCGGATGCAGAAATCGAAGTCCTGGCGATCGGTCGAGGGCTCCAGTCAGGGGAAGAATTTCCAGTCGTATGGACGGTCAGTCACCCCTCTGCCAGGATAGTGTGCAATACGCTAGGGCACGATGACAGGGCTCATGAATTGAAGGCCTACCAGACCCTCCTCGCCAATGCGTTGAATTGGGTGCAAAGCAACGGTGGTGAGATGTAATTTTTTTTCCTGCTTTGCTGCCTATAATCCACCATGTGAGAGAACCAGGAATTAAGTAGCTAAATTTTTAATCCATCTATGAACAATCGTTGGAAATTTGTAAATCAAGAGGACTTATTTTATGAAAAAGTTTCTGGACGGGAACATTACTGGCATTACCATCCCGATACTATAGCGAAGGCGGGATCGTACATGGTCAAGGTGGTGATCAGGGAAGGAGACGGTCACGATTTTCATGTTCATCCTGAGATGCACGAGATTTTGTACGTGACTCAGGGCCAGGCAGAGCAATGGATCGAGGACGAAGTCCGCGTATTGGAGGTGGGCGATTCTGTTTATATCGAGGCCGGAGTGGTCCATGCGACGTTCAATGGGGGGAAGGGAGATCTGGAATTTTTGGCCTTCCTATCTCCCACTAGTGGTTGGGACGCAGGTACGGTTGACCGGAGTCAGGAAAAACCGTATTCTGAATACAGGAAATAGTTGATAGTTGACAGTGGATAGTTGACAGCTTTATGGGGTTGAGAACGTTGAGGAGTTGAGGGGGTTTAGTTTTGAAAAACTATATAAATGAAAAGGCTTCATTTTTTCTCAGTTATCCCAAACAGGGTAGGCCATCACTCACTCCCCCAAACTACACACTCGCACAGCTGATAGCTGACGGCTGAAAGCAGAGAGCTGAAAGCTGAAAGTTGAAAGCTGAAAGTTGAAAGTTGAAAGCCGAGAGCTGAGATGGTTGAGGGGGTTGAGATGGTTGAGATGGTTGAGGGGGTTTAGTTTTGAAAAGCGATCAATGGAAAAGGCTTCATT
>CALEIL010000002.1 GCA_937876435.1 uncultured Bacteroidota bacterium | reverse complement strand
CAGCTGGTAGAGCACGACCTTGCCAAGGTCGGGGTCGCGGGTTCGAATCCCGTCTTTCGCTCATCAAGCCCTGGCCTGTCAGCCGGGGTTTTCTATTTCTAGTGGAGGTGATGGGGTAATGTGGCACCTGGGAATCCGTGAATCCCCACAAATCCGTGATCAAATCTGCATCCGCCAATAGCTAACAGCCTATAGCCAACAGCAGTCTAAAGCAGCAAATACAATCCTCCCGCTATCACCGCTCCCCCCAACGGTCCGACTACTGGAATCCAACTATAATCCCAGCCAGCTGAATGGTCACCTTTTCTGTATATCATACTATAGACGATTCTCGGTGCCAGATCCCGTGCGGGATTGATGGCGTACCCCGTAGTACCCCCCAGGCTCAGCCCGATCGCCCACACCAGAAAAGCCACCGGAATGGCTCCGATCGACCCCAACCCGATCGGGGTCATCGCTGGATCCTCGAGACTGGCCCCGGTGATATACAATACCACAATGATCAGTACAAAGGTTCCTACCAGCTCCGAAAAAAAGTTATTTCCGTTGTGCCGAATAGCCGGATGCGTACAGAAAGTTGCCCTCATCGCTATCACATCATTACTCACCCAATAATGGGATCTGTAAAACAACCAGACCGTCAAGGCTCCCAACCCAGCCCCCAGCATTTGACCTGCAATATAAACCGGCACCAGCGCCCATTCAAATTTACCGGCAACCGCCAGGCCTACAGAAACCGCTGGATTGATATGGGCTCCACTATAAGGTCCCGCGACCACGACCCCCACAAAAACGGCCAATGCCCAACCTGTAGCAATCACGATCCAGCCCGAATCCGACCCTTTGGTATCTTTTAATACGACATTGGCGACCACCCCATTTCCCAGCAAGATCAGCAAGAAAGTCCCCAAAATTTCAGCGATAAATGGCGTCATAATTTAATATTGTGATTTGTTTAAATTCTAATTTTCCCAACCCCGCGAACGTTTGACAGCTTCGTGCCACTTGCTCATCAGACGTTCGGCCACCTCTTCATCCATTTCGGGTTCAAATGCCCGGTTAACCTGCCACTGATGCTGAATATCCGAGATGCTTTCCCAGTATCCGGTGGCCAGTCCCGCCAGGTAGGCGGCTCCGAGCGCAGTGGTCTCCATGACTTCCGGACGAATCACCTTGCTCCGGATGATGTCTGCCTGAAACTGCATCAGGAAATTGTTCATCACCGCCCCTCCATCCACGCGCATTTCCGTTGACGGTGTGCCCATATCCTGCTCCATCGCTTTCAAAACGTCAGCCACCTGGTAGGCGATCCCTTCCAGTGCTGCCCGGACGAGGTGGTTTTTCGTGGTACCCCGGGTCAATCCAACGATGGTCCCACGGGCAAACTGATCCCAGTAGGGTGCACCCAATCCCGATAATGCAGGGACAAAATAAACACCATCGTTATCTTCCACAGCGGTGGCCATGGCTTCCGATTCGACTGCATCTTCCAAAAGCTTTAGTTCATCGCGCAACCATTGGATCGCCGCCCCACCAATAAATACGCTACCCTCCAGGGCGTAGGTGACCCGATCTCCCAGTTTCCAACCAACCGTAGTCAGCAGGTTGTTTTCCGATCGCACAGCCTCATGGCCCGTATTCATCACCAGGAAACAACCGGTGCCGTAAGTGGTCTTGGCCATACCCTTCTCCAGGCACATCTGACCAAACAAGGCCGATTGCTGGTCTCCGGCCACGCCGGCGATGGGTATTTTTGTCGTAAATAATGTAGTAGATGTAGTGGCAAATATCTCGCTGTTGGATTTCACTTCAGGCAGCATAGAGGATGGAATGTCAAATAAATCCAACAAATCTTCATCCCAATGCTGATCATGGATGTTGTACAACATCGTCCGGGAGGCATTGGTGATGTCGGTGGCGTGCACCTTTCCTTTTGTAAATTTGTAAATCAACCACGAATCGACTGTGCCAAACCGCAAACGACCCGCTTCAGCCAGATCTCTGGCTCCATCCACGTGGTCCAGTATCCATTTCAATTTGGTCGCCGAGAAATAGGCATCGATGATCAGGCCCGTCTTGGACCGGATCATTTCGGCGTGACCTGCGGACTTGAGTTCTTCACAATACTGCGACGTTCGCCGGTCCTGCCATACGATGGCATGATGGATAGGCTGCTGCGTTTCGACGTCCCATACCACGGTCGTTTCTCGTTGATTGGTAATGCCGATGGCCTCGATGTCCAGACCGGTCAGATCCGCCTGTGCGATCACTTCTGCGGCCACTCCGGACTGCGTGGACCAGATTTCGCGGGCATCGTGTTCGACCCAACCCGCTTTGGGGAAATATTGTTGAAATGGTTTTTGGGCGATGGAGACTATTTCTCCGGCTTTATTGAAAATGATGGCCCGGGATGAGGTGGTTCCCTGATCCAGCGCTAAGATATATTTTTCGGACATTCGGGTAGATTTATCGGTTCTACAGCAATCGAATTCACATATTAATGGAGAACCGTCATTTAAAAAAAATTTAAAGTAAGAAACTTTTCAAAATTCATTCCTTTTCCAACGGTAATTTTTTGCCAGTTCATAAAACATGTTTAAATCTCTGGACTTATTATACGTTCCTGCAGCCAGTTCCTGCTCCAGAATATCCCCTATCACCGGACCCAATTTAATGGCCATCCCGGCATCCAATACCAGTATACGCATCCTGCGACTCAGGATATCCTCAATGGTCATCGCGTATTCTTCCCGGATCATATAACGCACATCGTCCTCCGTCCACGGATATCCATCCAAAAGGTTGGCTGCCCTCTCACCATCCGTCTTGCCGGGCTTGACCCGGTGCTCAGCCCCCAATCCATACTTCCTGTCAATGTCAGAAATCCAAATCGGAAGATCATCAGTCCGGCAGGGTCGCTCCGGGAGCCGACCGATGGCAATCGCCTCGTCGATGGCATCCTGTGCCATTCGCCGATAGGTGGTCCACTTTCCTCCGATGATGGTGATCATCTGATCATCCATCACCAAAATCTGGTGTCCCCTCGATATTTCCTTCGTTTTCTTACCCGACGACCGGGGGGCAGCCAGAGGTCTCAATCCGGCGAAAACAGAGAGAATGTCGTGTTCTTGTGGTGCCGGATTCAGGTAGGTTTGCGCTGTTTCCAGGATAAACAGGATTTCCTTTTCCGAAGGTACTGGTTCTTTAACTGCTTCGGCAACCGGGGCATCGGTAGTCCCTATCAGAGCCTTACCGTACCAGGGTATCACAAATAAAACTCGACCGTCGGAGGTTTTGGGAATCATCAATCCCCCTGACCCTTTCAGGTAGCGACGATCCACTACTATGTGGGCTCCTCGGCTCGGTGCGATTAGGGGCATGGAACCATCCATTCCAGGAACACTATCCACGAATACACCGGTGGCATTGAAAATCGTTTTGGACGTAACCGGAAAGTCCAATCCCGAGATGTGGTCCCGAAAAGTCAGGGAAAATACATCATGGTTTGGTTTCTTCCGGATCTCGGTGACTTCTGCATAATTGAGGATCTGCCCCCCCAGATTCTCGGTCGTTTTGGCCAGCGAAATAGCCATTCGACTGTCGTCAAACTGACCGTCGTAATACACAATCCCTCCCTTAAGGTTTTTTTTGCGGATTGTAGGGAGTTGTTTGATCACGGAAGAAGCGGATAAAAACCTGGATCTCCCCAGACTCAATTTACCGGAAAGCAGGTCGTACAGCTTCAGACCGATCAGATAAAACGGTATTTCCCACCAGCGATACGCCGGAACGATAAATGGCAGATCACGGATCAGGGCCGGGGCATTCTGTTTCATGATCCCCCGTTCCCGCAAGGCTTCCATCACCAATCTGACATTACCCTGTGCCAAATACCGGACACCCCCGTGAGCCAGTTTGGTACTGCGACTCGAGGTTCCTTTGGCGAAATCATCCCGTTCCAGAAGCAAGGTGGAATAACCACGACTCGCCGCATCCACCGCGATACCCAGGCCTGTCGCACCACCACCGATCACTACTACATCATATGGCTGATGAGTATCAGTTATAGATTTGATCATTTTATCACGCCACACCTATATTTGATTATTTCCAGTATTAGTAATTTATAAATATCTGCACTTCTCTTTACCCATTTCGAATATCGATGACAAATATGGGAAAATGTTTGGGTCTGATGAACATATCTACTTGAATTGTTCCCAAAAATCAATTAAATTGAGCCCCGTATTCATCCACATTTTACCTCTCAATTGTATGAAAAAAGTATATTTACCCGGAATTGTATTGATTATTTTCATGTTTTCAGATATTATCACTCCGGCTCTGATTGCACAGGAACGCAGCGTCATGACTTACAATATTCGATACGGCAGCGCCGATGACGGAGCTGATTCCTGGGATCACCGCAAAGAAAACCTGGCCCATGAGATGGCGTTTTACGAACCTGATTTTATCGGAGTTCAGGAAGCCTTGCACTTCCAATTGGAATACCTGGACAGCCTGCTCACTTCCTATTCGTACATAGGCGTGGGGCGTGATGACGGGAAGGAAAAAGGAGAATACAGCGCCATATTTTACCACACGGAACGGGTCAGACTGCTCGACAATGGAACCTTCTGGTTGTCGGAGACGCCGGATCAAATATCCAAAGGATGGGACGCGGCCTTACCGCGTATATGTACTTACGGTTATTTTCAATATAAAAAGAGGAAGAAAGATAAAATATGGTATTTCAATACCCACTTCGACCACCGCGGCGAGATTGCCCGCGTCAATAGCGTAGATCTGATCATCCAAAAAGTCCGTGAATTGGCCGATCTCAGTGAGGCTGTCGTGATATCGGGTGATTTCAACCTGCCTCCGGAGTCGGAAGCCATCCGGAAAATGTCCGCCGCATTCAATGACACCTATACGACCTCAGACCATCCTCCTATGGGTCCGACAACGACATTTACAAGTTTTGATATTAACAAAGAAGGTGGCAATCGAATCGATTACATATTCACCAACGATAAAATCCAAACCTCGAAGACCGCCATTTTGAGCCATTGGATCGATGGGCATTTCAATTCGGATCATTTTCCGGTATTGAGTTATTTTGACATTAAATAATCCAGCGGTAAACCTCGCCGAAACCTGGACATAGGAAGGTCTTTAGCTGGTTGCCGGTTTTTGAAAAACGATATGGATACCGGTCCGAAAACCGGCTGGCAAAAAAATTGACACTAATTTATCATACAAGACTCCCACCGGAGTATTGCGTTTAAAATAATTCTTTATCTCATAGTCCACGGTTTCCAATCCCGCTTTAGCGGCCAGTTGCCTGAGTTCCGATACCGTGTATTCCCTGAAGTGGCCGGGATTGTCTCTGGTCTCCCGGATCATTTCATAGGGATTGCGCCCTGTTAACAGAGCCAGACGCTTCTCCAGAGCTATTGAATTGGGCGTGCCGACGATCAAGTATCCGCCCGGATTCAAGATCGAGGCAATAAACCGGAACACATGAACAGGACTGGTATACAAGTGTTCCAGTACTTCGGCCATGACTACTATATCCATCCCCGTCGTATCGACCCATTTATCAGGATACTGCGCGTCGTTGAGATCAAAAGCATAAAAATGATCTTCGTTAATTTTGATATCAGCAGGAAAATGTCCGCCCCGACTGGCCTCGTGCGCAAATCCGAGCGTATAAATCTCGTCATCCTCCATATTCGTCATCATTAGGTCGGTAAAAAAACCCGGGCCGATGTCCATGATCCGGATCGGATCACTATTAAAATTAGCACATACTTTCTGGACCATTTTCAAAAGGTATGCAAATCGCCTGGCGTGGGTATGTAGGTAGGTCTTCGATTCAGGGTCCAGGTTCATAGATTCGTAATGCTCTATTATCTCAGGTTCGGAATTCATCTGATCATTTTTGATAGGTAAATGTAAGAAAATATCCCATCGTCTGACAATTCTCATTTTATCAAACGATATGGTCAGCTCTTCCATTTTTAGATTGCCTAAAAGTTAAGTCTTGGAATAATTGAGGTCGAAATACTGATTTTAAATTTTTATATTCTTACCTTATGCGAAACAATATATCGAGGATATGGACCATATTCATCCCGGCGACCGGATCGCTGCCACCATCGTAGATATAATGGGTAAGGTAGTGACAAGAACACCTCATCTTCAGAAGACTCAGATAGCCGTTTCGGATCTCACCTCCGGAATGTATTATCTTTCCGTCTTTCGCAATCAGAATCAAATTTCGACAGAAAAACTCATTATTCAATAAATTTGATTCCTACACCATTTATTAATGGACAAATAGAATTGGGGAAATGAGGTTTTTACTGATCTTTTTTCTTTTTACATATTGCCAGGGACATAGTCAAAACCTGATTCCCAATCCTTATTTTGATAGCGTACGGGATTGTTCGATAAGCCCAGTTCATGATTTTTTTGAAGATTGGTATAATCCTACCACCGGATCCCGGAATCACGCCTATCATACTTGTTTGGATAATATACCATTTTCTCCGTACGGTGTCCATCATCAAAAATATCAAAAAGTGGGGAAAGGAATGATATCCATTTTGTTATTATCTGACGAGAATAAAGAATATAAATCATACATAGCTACGCGCCTAACAAAAACATTACAAAAGGAAATTCCTTATTACATTCGCTTTCATATCAGTCCCAAGAAAAAAGATAATAAGAACCGAAATATGGTGACCAATGTCGCGGGAATGTACCTTACTTCAGAAAAAGTCCAGGAAGATATTCTTACCACCCTGCCGTTCACTCCTCAAATAGAACGAAGTGGAACTTTTTTTGACAATTTTGATCACTGGTATAAAATACAGGGGAAGTATATTGCCCGAGGGGGAGAAAAATATGCCATAATTGGAAATTTCAGATCAGATAGGGAATCCAATTATAAATATACTAACCCAGCGTCCGGGTCCGTACCCAATGCAGCCTATGTATTTATCGACGACGTATTGATCGAAGCCTTTGATCCCTTACCAGATACCATTCTGCTGTGTGACCACCAACCAATAACATTCAATGCCGGATTTCATAATGCCCGGTATCGGTGGAACACCGGTGAGCGGGATTCAATAATCACGGTAAACCGGTCCGGAAAATACAG
>CALEIL010000001.1 GCA_937876435.1 uncultured Bacteroidota bacterium | reverse complement strand
AGAAAGGCAGCCGCTATACGCGTCCAAACCGGTGTTCTCATATCTCTTTTCATCGTTTTCTCCTGTACCACCTTATAACTTTTGTCTACATCAAGATGGGGTTTGTTAAATTCCGCTACCGTTTCCCGGGCCTTGATGAGCGCGTAATGCCGCCGGTTTTCATCCGAAGTTTCGATCCATCGGATGACTTCCCGCCTTTCGGCCGGCGCGAGTTCATCTCGGATAAATTGTATCAGTGTTTTGTCAGTCATATTCAGGTTTCACTATAAAGACGAAGAGAATGGATTTTACCCTGATCTCAAGTCGGGCTTTTTTTTGTTTCAAAAATCTATGTATTTAACTTATATTGTCGAATGGCTGTGAGAATCCATAACATACACGATCGCTTCATGAAATCCATGTTGGGTGATATTGAAGTGGCCAGAAAATATTTTGATGCATTTTACCAGAAAGTCTCAAAGTAATAATTGATCTGCAAGCTTTGGAGCATACAACCAATAGCTTCGTTTCAGACCAGCTCCAGGAAACACTTGCAGATATTGTTTTCAAATGTCCATTGAAGGAAACTCAGAATCATGATTTTCTGTATTTGAGTTTGTTGTTTGAACATAGAAGTACAGAATATAAATACGTTTCTATACAATTGGGAGGGTATTTGTTTGATTCGTATAGAGAGCAAGTAAAGAAAAAATCAGGCCCTTTGATTCCTGTGATTCCGTTTCTCTATTATCATGGAAACACAAGATGGAAACCACTGGGTCTGGAGAAATTATTTGATAAATATCCTTCTGCAATCATAGACTTCATTCCCGATTTCAATTTTTTGTATGAAAATATTCAAAATTACTCCGACGATCAAATTAGGCAGATCAGTGAAGGTTTGCTGACTTCATCGCTGATGATACAGCGATACGCTCACAAACCTGAAAAATTAATTAAAAAATTTCAGGATATATTTTTGATCCTCAATTCATGGGAACGAGGGAACCTATTCACTGCCATAATTGTTTACTTTCTACAAATTGTAGAGATTGATGAAGACCAACTCAATAAACTTATAACACAAATACCAGACTCGATGAAAACAGAATTCATTAGCCTTGCAGATCGATTAACACAGAAAGGACGGGAGAAAGGGCAAATAGAAGGTCAAAACCGGACAAACAGGCAAGTAACCATAAATATGCTTCGTGAAGGATTTGAAGTTACGATGATCTGTAATATACTGGATGTCACCCCAGAATATGTGATAAGCATCCGGGCGTCATTGTCGGATCAGGAAAGTATAGATTAATTTAAAGACACACGCATAACTGAAAATATGAACCTTTCTGCAGTGCATCGTATAACTCTGGTTTGCCTGATACCTGAAACATCTAACCCTATTGACACGGACAGACCGATCCAGAATGAGGATAAGGGTAAAGGCGGATCGCTCTCGCACCACCTTGGCGGCAGCCTCCTTCCCCCATCCTATTGGCTGAAAAGTATGAAGATGAAGTGCTGAACATTCTACCTTTTCCCGTATCCATTCGATCAATGGTCAAGGCTCGGATGGAAGAATCCGATCTTTCCCAAAAACAACTAGCTGATCTACTGGGAATGACCGCTCCCAAAATTTCGCAAATACTCAACGGAAACCGGAAACCGGGCGTACATTTTCTGATGGCGATTCACGAAAAGCTCGGGATAGACGGGAATTTTATTTTGACCCACGTGTAGTGACGATCCATGCTTTGTAACGATCAAAATTCTGAATAGACTTCAGTATAACTCGATTTAGTCGTGCATCAGCAAATCCGGCTCAATATGGATCAGCACTTCGGATATTTCCGGTAGTTTTTGCTGTAGATGATCTTTGAGGCGGTGGGCGAGTTCGTGGCCGAGGTGGACCGAAATATCTCCATCGACGACTGCGTGCAGATCCACATGATACATCATGCCACTCTTTCTGATCAGGCATTTTTCGGTAGCCAGTATTCCGTCCACTTCCAGGGCTACCAACCGGATTTTGGAGATGAGCTCCTGATGTGTATTTTCATCCATCACTTCCCCCAAAGCCGGACGAAAAATCCGGAATGCATTGTAAATGATAATTCCGGCAGCTACCAATGCCGCCCAATCATCCGCAGCCTGATAACCTTCCCCCATCACCACTGCGATCGCTATGCCCACAAATGCAGCCAGGGATGTAATCGCGTCACTCCGGTGATGCCAGGCGTCCGCTTCAAGAACCCGACTCTTAGTTTCCCGGCTTTTCCTTTTTATGATATGGTAGAAGCTCTCCTTGATCAGGATGATGATACCGAGGATAATGAGAACGTATCTTTCGGGATTTTCATGAGGGTGTCGGATATAGTACAAACTTTGTAAGATGATAAAAATGGCAGATCCTATCAGCAATCCGACCACCACAAATGTAATCAGTGGTTCTGCTTTCCCGTGACCGTAAGGATGATTTCGATCTGGTGGTCTGGCCGCGTATTTTAATCCGATCCAAACCAGGATAGACGAAAAAATATCGGATACCGATTCGATTCCATCTGCGATCATCGCAAATGAATGGCCGACAATCCCAACCGAAATTTTGACTATGGCCAGAAAAAAATTGGCCACCATACTATATTGTGCCGCCCGAATCGCTGTCTGAACGCGTGATTTAATCATTCTACCACCAATTTAAGTCATATTCTCATGTTTGTAAAGCACGAACTGAAAATTCTTACGGTTCTATTATGAACCAGAGATCCGGGACTTATCGTGCATGCCCGTCGCAAAACACCTCTCCTACCTCTGAGAGCTTTTAGGACATTTCATTTTTTAAACCTATTTAACTCTCAACCTGAAGAAATCCTGGGGGATGCCTACGATTCCTGGCAGCTTGATCCTGCCCCTGGGACAGGCCAAAAGCCGGGTCACTTCGGCCCAGGTTTAATGATAATAATGTATCTTAGACCGGTGTTTCCCCACTGGAAAACCATTAACCAACAATCTATCAATATGACCGGAAAAATTCATCGGGACGTCGTGAAGAATCATATCGGCGTGATCACCATTGACAACCAACCACATAATGCCCTCCCGGCTAGTTTGTTGATAGATCTGGAAAGTGCCATTTTGGATTTCGGCCAAAATAAAAACATCCGCGTCATACTGATCAAAAGCGCCGGGGATCGGGTTTTTTGCGCGGGAGCCAGTTTTGATGACCTGGCAGCCATCCGGGAGGAAGCGGGTGGAAAAGAATTTTTTATGGGATTTGCCCGGGTTATCAATGCCCTCCGAACTTGTGGTAAGATTACGGTGGGACGAATCCACGGCAAGGCCGTCGGAGGAGGAGTGGGGCTCAGCAGTGCGGTTGACTACGCCATGGCCAGCAAATGGGCCACGATCAGATTGAGTGAACTGAGTCTGGCCATCGGTCCATTCGTGATCGGTCCCGCGGTACAACGTAAAATCGGAGTATCGGCCTTTTCGCAACTGGCTATCAATGCTACGGAATGGCAGACAGCCGACTGGGCAAAGTCTCGTGGACTGTTTCAGGAAGTGTTTGACTCGGTCGACCAACTCGACGCTTACCTGGAAAGCTTTCTCGATCGATTTATCACATACAGCCCGGCTGCCCTGACCCAATTAAAAGCTATGATCTGGGATGGAACCGACGAATGGCCGGTGATCATGGAACAACGAGCTGCTCAAAGCGGACGGTTGGTATTGACTGATCATGCGCAGAAAGCAATAGCCACGGT